>VXZL01000006.1 GCA_009845505.1 Candidatus Poribacteria bacterium
CATGCGTAAGCCCTATCATAAATCATAGTTCAGACTTTTACCGATGGTTCCTGACGACCAATCACCATTAAAACACTGAATTTTGTGCTGGATTGAGCATCAGTGATGGTAAAATACCGATAAGCAACACACCAATCGCTGCGATAACTAATCCGATGACAAGGGTTGAGGAATACGGACTAAATTCCAACTCCTCTTCCGGTTCACGCATATACATTGTTACGACGACGCGCAGATAATAGAATGCTGATATGGCAGTGTTAACGGCACCGATAATAACGAGCCAGATATGCCCTGCACCAACTGCAGACTTGAAGATGTAGAATTTCCCAACAAAGCCAGCAGTCGGTGGAAAACCGGCGAGCGACAAAAGCATGACCGTCATAAACATAGCAAGCAACGGTTTTCGCAGTCCGAGTCCGGCATAGTCGGAAATCATGAGACTCTCGCCATCAGCGGTTTTTGCCAAAATAACCGCACCGAATGCTCCAATATTCATCACGCAGTAGACAAGGAGGTACAGCATTGCGCTGGAGATACCTTCGCTGTTTGCCGCTGCTAAACCTATCAGGATGTAGCCGGCATGTGCAATACTCGAATACGCCAACATCCGTTTGATGTTGGTTTGCGCAATCGCAATGACATTTCCAACCGTCATTGTCAACATCGCTAATAGAATGATAACGCCGCTCCATTCGACTTGCAGGTTTGGTAACGCCTCCATGAAAATCCTCAGGAACGCCGCAAATCCCGCTGCCTTCGGTCCAGCGGAGATAAACGCCGCTATCGTTGTCGGCGCGCCCTCATAGACATCGGGTGCCCACTGGTGGAACGGGACGATCGCCACCTTGAATCCGAACCCAACGATCAACAAAAACATTCCTGCTAACAGTAGTGGTGATTTATTCGGAGCCGCAATTGCCTCAGCGATTGCCGGGACACTCGTCGTTCCGGCACCACCGTAAATCAACGCAATGCCGTAAAGGAAAAACGCGCTTGCAAACGCACCGAGCAGCAAGTACTTCATTCCCGCCTCGCTTGAAGCAGGACTCTCTCGGAAGTAACCCGCCAAAATATACAGCGATAGCGACATCAGTTCCAAGCCCAAGAAAATGATAATCAACTCGTTGCCTGCAGCCATCAACATCATGCCGAGCGTCGCAAGCAGGATAAGTAGGTAGTAGGGACCCTGCTTTCTGTCTCTACCCCCTAAGTAGCTTATTGAGATCAGGGCAACTAAAATTGTTGAGACAAGGAAGATAATATTAAAAAAGAGCGAGAAATTATCTACCTTAAGCATTTCGCTGAATTGAGTGCCAACTGTGCCTGCTTGATGCATCTGAATGGAGACCCATAAGGCGATTCCAGCACCAACGATTGTCATCCAGCCGAGAACCGTTTTTGAAATAGAATCAAAAAGGTCGAAGACGAGGACAATAAGCAACGTCAAAGCGATAATCAGTTCTGGCATCAGCAATTGCCAGTTAATCTCTATCGGCATTCAAAAACTCCTTTTTCCCGGCTATCGGCTGTTGGCTATCGGCTATCGGTAGAGCAGTTAGGACAGTGAAGTAATACACAACCACCACACACCGAAAGCCGACTGCTGACCGCCGACTGCCATTATAGGAACACAAACGTCACAATCACAAAGAGAGGGAATAGAATCGCTACTGACCAGAGCATGTATCCAAAGAAACTCGGCATGCGAATACCACTCTGTTCCGCAATCGCTTTTACCATGAAGTTCGGGGCATTGCCAATGTAGGTATTTGCACCCATAAAAACCGCTCCAACGGAGATGGCAATTAATAATCTGGCAAACTCAAGATGTTCTGGATTCGTTAATTGACCTGACAAAATTTGTGGTACAACCGTCTCAGTCAGGTGTAATTTCCCGAGTGCCGTGTTGAAGAACGTCAAATATGTTGGCGCGTTGTCCAAGAAACTGGACAAAATACCCGTAATCCAGAAATAGTGAGCAGGTTGTTTCATAGCACCAATTAAACCTGCCAGCGCACCGTTCTCTCCTGCTTTCAGAATTGCTAACGCTGGAATGATTGTCATAAATATTCCAGCGAAAACTTTTGCGACCTCTTCAATTGGCTCCCATGAAAATTCGTTGGATTGACGTAATTCGCCACTAAAGGGTGTATATTTAAGGGATAGTAGCCCCATAACAACAATCAATACTTCGCGAGCAATATTTTGCCAATACACATGAACGCCAAGAATATTGACTTCTCCCCACTTGAAAGTACCGCTCATTAGAACGGCAGCAATGATACCGAATAGGAAGACGAGGTTAAAAAGCCCTTCTACGCGAACGGGTTCGTTGGTTCCATCGTCTGGGACGACACCGCCCTCCCGTTTAAACATAAAAGTGTCAAATATAAAGAAGAAAATAATCAATATCACGCTTATAAATAACATGTGCGGCAATAATGCCGTCGTTGTCCAGAAGAAAGGCACGCCGCGGAGAAACCCGAGGAATAGCGGTGGGTCTCCTATTGGTGTTAAAGAACCCCCGATGTTACTTACAAGAAAAATGAAAAAGACAATTAGATGAACCTTATTCTTTCGGTATGCATTTGCTCGGATTAAAGGACGGATCAGGAGCATTGATGCCCCGGTAGTTCCGACCCATGATGCAATCACAGTGCCGATTAACAGTAGGAATGTATTGAGCATCGGTGTGCCACGCAATGTGCCACGCACAAGAATCCCACCTGCGACTGTGAATAAGCCCCACAAAAGGAGGATGAATGGGATATAGTCTAATAGATAGATGTGCAGGATGTCGTAAAAAGCATCTCCACGAAAAGCAATCAGATACGGGATCGCGAAGACGGATGCCCATACCAATGACATCTTTCCACCGTGATGCACAAGAAAGTGTGAATCTAAAACGAGTGGGAAAATCGCAATTGAGAGTAAGATACCAACAAATGGAATAATACTCCAGATAGGCAATTTCGCGCCATCTACTCCATGGTGCGCTCCATCGGCATCATCTGCACCGAATGCCTCCATTGAGACCAATAGGGCAAGTCCGACAATTATACAAAGAATAAGACAAGATGTGAGTTTAAATTTCACTTACTTCGTTTCTGCCTCCTTTTCAATCTTTTCATGCTGTGCAGGCTGCGTTCCGTGTAATGCGAGTTGACTGTTTGATGGTTCTTGTTTTTCCAGATGTCCGATAGCAGATTGCGCCTGCACCTGTGTTACAACAACGTCTACTGACTTTTCCATCTTACTCAGGAAAGGCTTTGGATAGACACCGATCCAAACGATGAACAGCAAGATTGGCAGCATCACAACGATTTCGCGAGCATTCAGGTCGGGTAATTCCGCGTTTGTCTTATCCAATGTTCCGAACATTACCCGTTGGAACATCCACAGCATGTACACAGCTGCAAGGATTACACCAACAGTTGCGAAAATTACGTGTATTTTAGAGAAAGCCCCCTCAACAAAACTGCCGAACAGGATCATGTATTCACCGACGAACCCATTCAAACCTGGGAGTCCGATTGACGACAATGTCACAACCATAAAAATTGTGGCGAAGATTGGCATCTGCTTTGACAAGCCACCGAAATCGACGATCATCCGACTGTGTCGCCGTTCGTAGATCATCCCAACTAAAAGGAATAGTGCTCCTGTGCTTAAGCCGTGATTAACCATTTGCAATACACTGCCTTGGATGGCTGCAGGGTTTCTTGAAAAAAGACCTAACACAACAAAGCCGAGGTGACTTACACTTGAGTAAGCAACAAGTTTCTTGAGGTCCGGCTGTACCATAGCGACCAATGCTCCATAGATGATACCGATGACCGCAAGTGTAACAATCAGGGGTGTGAACTTAGCTGCCGCGTCTGGAAAAAGTGGTAGGCAAAATCGGATGATGCCGTAAGTGCCCATTTTTAGCAAAACGCCCGCAAGGATGACGCTGCCCACTGTAGGTGCCTCAACGTGTGCATCCGGGAGCCATGTGTGGAAGGGGAAGAGCGGCACCTTAATGGCAAACGCAATGAAGAATCCAAGAAATAACAGGTCGGAATGACTGAAGGGACCACTGAGCGTCGTCAGGTCAAAACTATTGTTGTTCTGGAAATAGAGTGCTAAAATACCAACAAGCATCAGCGCACTGCCTGCCATCGTATAAAGAACGAACTTCACCGTAGCGTAAATCCGCCGTTCTCCGCCCCAAATGCCAATTAGGAAGTACATCGGAATCAGCATGGATTCCCAAAACACGAAGAAGAGGAACAGATCTAATGCACAGAAAACCCCCAACATGCCGGTTTCGAGGGCGAGCAGCGACATCATAAAGCCGCTCAATCCTTTCTCAACCGAATTCCATGCGGCGAGAATACACACCGGTGTGAGGAAAGTCGTCAGTAGCACTAACCACAACGAAATGCCGTCAATGCCGATATGGTAACTTATACCTAAACCCGGAATCCACGCGTGTTGAGTGACATTTTGAAATGCTCCAGTCGTTGCGTCAAATCCCGTATAAAGCCCTAATGAGATAACAAACGTTAGAACCCCAATGGCAAGTGCAATACCTTTAATAGCGGTTGCGCCTAAGCCCCTGAGCAACGCAATCGCTATCACACCGAGCAGTGGTAAAAAAATGACTGTTGAAAGTAACAAGGAAACCTCCTTTAGGACAATTCGATTTTCAGCAATAGGCACGGCCTACCGTTCGCGATTTTCATACGCACTCAGAATAAATCATGAACCGAACAGGCTCCAGATCGAACCAGCGGACCAATCACGTCTACGCTCCTCTTCTCGTTTTAATTCGCGGAGGCGTTTTGAATAAGTATCACGAGGGACACTGTTTTGCCACCATATTTTCAACTTGCGATTGAACGCGGAAATGTCTTTCTCCGATTTCCCACAGTGGTCCAGCACCCATGCCCCTAATCTAATATCATTGTGAATCCGGACAGCGGCTTCCTGAAACGCTTCTGCTGAAATGCCCAAGAAGGACAAAATTCCAGCATCTTGCTTGGAGGCAGCACCGTACTTATAACTTCCAATTTCACCAACATGGTCAGCCCGCGCCTTATCTGTCAATCTTGCAACACCACAAATGCCAGCTACTTCTTTATTAATTAGGTCCCGTGGGCGGAAAGTCCTCTTTTTTTTCATCTTTCTTCCCTCGAAAAAAGGTTTAAGCGAAAAACAGATAGTACGCAAGGAACAACACTATTCCCAGAACCATTGAAACAATGTACGCTTGGACGATCCCTGTTTGGAGTCGTCGGAGCGTGCCGCCAATAATCTGAACAATCGAAGCTACACCGTTGACAATTCCATCAATAACGCCATTGTCCACGATCCGCCACAGTAGGTAGTGAGAGCCGTTTTTGATGGGCTGCACAATGAGTGCATTGTAAATCTCGTCGATATAGTATTTATTGGCAATCAGTCTGTGGAGTGCATTGGTGGGTTCCTCAGACGGCACGCGTTTGCTGTAACGCATCCATGCGAACGCAATACCCGCCAAACCGACGACTGAGGAAATGACCATAAATAAGACTACATTACCCGATGCCTCATGGTGTGCTTCTGGAAAAACGTTTTTTGTGAAGTGGTGGAACCAACTATCATGTCCACCCCAACCTAAGAGTAAGCCGATTAGAGCCGAAGGGATTGCTAAAATTGCCAGAGGGACCCACATCACCGGTGGTGATTCATGTAGGTGTGAAGCAACGTCGGGTTCGACCCGAGACTCGCCATAGAACGTCACAAAAATCAGCCGGAACATGTAAAATGCTGTCAGGAATGCTGTGACCAACCCTATAATGTAAATCAGCGGCGAACTCCCCCACGCACTGTGTAGAATTTCGTCTTTGCTCCAGAAACCGCTCAGAAATGGGAATCCGGCAATGGCAAGCGCACCGATTAAAAAAGTCAAATGCGTTATTGGCATTTTTGCTTTCAAACCGCCCATCCTTCGCATATCTAACTCGTTCGCCATTGCATGCATCACGCTGCCAGCGGTAAGAAACATCAGACCCTTAAAGAAGGCATGCGTTACCAAGTGGAAAACGCCAGAGGCATAAGCACCAACACCGACCCCAAGGAACATATATCCCAATTGGCTTACCGTGGAATAGGCAAGGATGCGTTTGATGTCGTTCTGTGCCAATGCAATCGTCGCCGCGAAGAACGCAGTCAAAACGCCAATCCATGCGACAACTTCACCTGTATGCGCTATGTTGTAAAGCACGGCGGAGCGCGCTATCATATACACGCCTGCTGTTACCATTGTTGCAGCGTGAATCAACGCACTAACGGGAGTCGGACCTTCCATCGCGTCTGGTAGCCACACATAGAGCGGAATTTGTGCCGATTTACCTATCGCGCCAACAAAGAGTAGCAAGGTTGCAATTACGAGGGTACTACCTCCAAAAACTTTCTGAAAATTATCGGCTTCGGCAGCATCGAATATTGACGCAAAATCAAGCGTGCCAAACGCTGCAAATAGCGTAAACATGCCCAGCAGGAAACCGAAATCACCAATCCTGTTCACAATAAACGCTTTTTTTCCAGCATCCGTCGCTGACTTTTTGTCGTACCAGAATCCAATCAGCAGGTAAGAACAGAGTCCAACACCTTCCCACCCGACAAACATCATGAGATAGTTGTTGCCGAGAACCAGGATTAGCATTGCGAACACGAATAGATTCAAGTAAGCGAAATAGCGGGTATATCCTTCATCACCATGCATGTAGCCGATTGAGTACACGTGGATGAGGAACCCTACACCCGTGATTACTAACAACATTACTGTCGTTAGTGCATCCACTCGAAACCCGATATTGAAGGCGAATGATTCTCCCGTAATCCATTCATAAAGTGTTTCGTCAAGAGGCGTACCACCGCCCTGAAGACTGGCAAAGGCGATGATTGAACAGATGAGGGAAATAAGCACTGCGACAGAACCGATCCACCCACTCAGTTTCTCATTCCCTTTAAGCCATTTCCCAAGCAATCCGTTAATCAGGAATCCAACAAGTGGGGCAACTAACAGGACAACAATTAATTCAAGTGACATATTTTTATCCTTCTTTAT
>VXZL01000620.1 GCA_009845505.1 Candidatus Poribacteria bacterium
AACCGAAAATCATCGTGAAACGTAGTGGAACGATGCCCAGGAGCAATAGTTAAAAATATGATTATTGATACACATACGCATTTCTACGATCCGACACGTCCTGAAGGCGTGCCGTGGCCCAATCCGAACGATGAAGTCCTCTACCGACGCGTTATGCCCGAAGACTACAAAATCCTCGCAGTCCCTGAAGGCGTAACAGGCACCGTTGTTGTTGAGGCAAGCAAATGGCTTGAGGATAACCGGTGGATTCTTGACCTCGCCGCAGAAGAACCTTTCATTGTCGGGTTCGTGGGACATTTGGAACCGACAGCTGATTTTGAGGATAATCTGAACCGGTTTTCCGCGAATCCACTTTTTCGCGGGATACGTCTCGGCAGCGGACACCTACGGACAATCGGTGACCCAACGTTCTTGGCGAGTATTGAAAAGTTAGCAGCGAAGGAACTCACCTTGGATCTGCTAATTAACCCCGAAGCCTTATCCATCTTACCGACGCTGGTCGAGCATACACCGGAAATGCGGATTGTCATCAATCATATTGCCGGGGCACGCATATCCGAACAACCGCCTGATGCAGCATGGGTCTCAGCAATCCGTGAGGTGGCTCGCTATCCGAACATCTACTGTAAGGTATCGGGGTTAGCGGAACACACTGGTCAAATCCCAGCGCCAACCGATGTCGCCTATTACACCCCAACGGTCAATGTCTTGTGGGATGCATTTGGTGAAGACAGACTCATCTATGGAAGCAACTGGCCCGTCTCCGAACGTTTCGCGCCCTACGGAGTCGTCCAACAAATTGTGAACGACTACTTCAGCGCGAAAGGCGATGCAGTCAAAGCGAAGTTCTTCTGGCAGAACGCCAAAGCAGCGTATCAGTTAACGATTTAGCGGTAATCCAGGAGGTGGTTCTGTGAATTTTTCACCGCGGGCTTCCGCTGCCATTCTGCGGCGATTCCACTCAGCCACCTCTTGGTAGACTTCGGCTTTACCTTCGGCTTTACCTTCGGCTCTACCTTCGGCTCTACCTTCGGCTCTACCTTCGGTTCTACCTTCGGCTTTACCTTCGGCTATAGCTTGCGCTTTAAGTTCTCTCTCCTTTTTCAGAGTATCCCTAATACGTTGAAACATGATGTCAATTGCCTCCTCAAATATCGTCAGTAATGTTGCCCCTGACATAATCTTTGAGATATTCCTTGCAACACTGTAAAGTGCACCAACAAAATTTTGACTTGCGACCAACATCTCATGGAAGAGCACCATCAACAGACAGAACAGCGCAAAAATTGTGAATGCGATCATCGCGTTCTCGGCATTCCGGACTGTGAACATTGATGATCGTCTGTCCCTGTTTTGCTCTTCCATGGAGATTCCTCATAGTCTCGGTCTATGCCACCCAACGGATGAAATCGCCTGCGGGTTGTCGCTTCGGTGCGCCGATGTCGGCGGGGTAACCCGTGTAGAAGAAGCCGATAATATACTCTTGTGAAGAATCAATGCCGAGCAATTGATAGGTATTCTCTTCCATCGTGATCCTGCCCGTACTCCACTGCATTCCGACTCCGGCATCCCATGCGGCGAGTTGGACGTTTTGCATCGCACAGCAGGCAGCGGCATAATCTTCGCGTTTACGTTGCTCGTCCCCTTCTTGTACGCAAGAAACAGCGATAATCGTCGGCTTCGACATGAATTTCTCGTAAGCCAGTTCACCGATTTTCTTAAGATTTTCGGCATCAACGTGGTCAGGCGTATCTTCCATCTTAATATCGCGGTAGCGATCTGCAAGGGTTAGTTTCGTTTTCTCGCCAATCACGATAAAACGCCACGGTTCGGTGACATGGTGATTCGGTGCCCATATCCCAAAACTGAAAACCTGTTCAATGACATCATCTGGCACCGGTTTCTGTTCAAACTTAAAAATCGTGCGTCGTGAAAGAATCGCGTCTTTAACATCCATACGTTAGATCCTCCTTATGGAATTGAATTATACTGCATTGAGGGGTTAATTGCAAGGTGTAGCGTTTGTTCTACTACAGCGCAGTTTTAAGACGTTCCACTGCTTCAATCGCATCTTCAATTTCCTTCTTCGGTATATTCGTGATAGTCGTATGACTGAGCGGATTTAGGATACGAGTTCGATACAATTCAATATCTCTGATGAGCGAGGCATCTAAAAAGCCAGATTTCCCATTTTCAACTTTTATCGGATCCCAGAAATCCTTACTGTTCAGTTTACTCCTGTCTCGGTGGTATCTAATCTGAAGACCTTTGGTTTCGCAAAATTCTTCGATCATTACCTCAAAAGCGGTACGCAAATAAATAGCACACGCTTTGTAGTCGTTCGCATCAAGATATTCCCTCGCCTTCTCAAGATATGCCTTATCTTCCACGTAGACCGGAATTTCATATTCATCAGTCTGTCCGAAATAGAATTCAACGGCTTTCCACTTCCCATCGTGGGAGGTCCATTGCTTGACGATCTCGTACCATGCCTTATCGTAAGTCGTCAAAAAGATTTGATAGTCCGAAAAATATTCGTCCAGAATGTCAAGCACCGGGAGGCGGTTTGACATATCCAAACCGATGAGCACGTCATCTAATGCAAGAATTTTCAGGGCACTGGTCGGTTGAAGTAGGATTGCCGAAAAGTAGATGGCAATCGCAATCGCTGACAACTTTGCTTCGTTCAGGAAACGGTGATGTTCAGGAATATTTCTGTCAAAGAATTCAACTGTTAGGAGAATTTCTTGGTTATCAAGCGTTTTGTTGTCACCGCTATATACAATCCCCTGAAAATTTAGGTCAAGTGCAATATTGTATCCAAATTTGCGGAGAATTTCGGAGACTTTCGCTTGTAGTTCTGTTAATCTACTGGTTAATTCATCGTTGAAATTCGCTATCCGCACCTCAAGATCCGCAATTCGATCTACCTCGCTTTGATCTGGGAAGGGAGGTTGAATACTCGCCCAGTCTTCAGCAAGACTCTGATCGTTTTGATCACTGATAGTGTTTGCTAAGAGATTATTAACCAGCAAACCGAACACATTCACGATCTCATTTTCACGATGCAGATAGTGTGTTTCCAGAAGATCCTTATAATCCAAGAAACCTTTTGCTCTTGATGCCTGAATAAGAAGTTCCTCATTTGTCTCGTCCTTAACAGTTTCAGACCATTCATAAGTGTCCTGTTTCGACTGGGCATCAGTCCGGAGGTGCAATTTGATATATCCGTCATCCGAGTTAAAGATGTTTTGATGGGGTTTAAATTGGTGCCCTCCTTCGCTGGATTCTAAAAATCTCTTCAACGCCTGATATAGTGAAGTTTTTCCACTGCCATTTTCGCCGTAAACAAGCAAATTCTTGCCAGCCTTGTGCAGGTCAATCTGATATGCCCCGTAAAAAGCCCTGAAGTTTTTAATCTCAATTTTGGTAATTCTCATGCCTTACTCTCAATGATACGGATAGGCTTTACACTATCTAAAAAGAATAGATTTATCCGGATAGGATGTGTTCTTTCATGCAAGTGCTCAAAAATGTCCCGGAACGCAGACATTTTATCACCTTGAATCTCTGCAAGTTGCGGTAACTGTTCGTTCAACAGCGGCTGGAAGAAGTGTTTGCTGCCTTTATGCAGTTCATCTGGCAAATACGACTCATAAACCATGCCATCAATGATTCGATTAAAATATCCAACCATCACACGGTCGCGGGCATATTTTAAATCTCTACTCTTTACTGTAGGCTGTTTCTTGAGATAAAGGATATACTCAACAATTTTGTGAATGAGTGCCCGCTGCTCTGGATTCATATCAGGGATCGGGATTTGTGAGACATACCGAGGTACGAATTTTAGAAATGGACCCTGAATCTGTGGAGTCGTCCGCGCGTAGAACCATGAAACTGCTCTGGTGTTCAACACACCGAGAAGCCAGAGTTCACTTGTAAGCAGCAGAGATGCGGGGCTGCCTACATAGTAGCCTTCATCGTCAAAAGCAAACGCAGCTTCGCTCGCCATATCTGCATAGATACATTTCGGTTGCGTGAACCGAGTTGTATCTGTTGGTGCTGTTTGGAGTTCATACCATTTTTGCTTCCCTGATCTCTTTTCCAGCGCGTCACGGTATTTTCCCAAGTGTTTCTTGATCGCTGGATACGCGTTGATGTCTATGCCTCGGTGTGCAAAGACTAACCACTTGTCCTGCGGCTCTCTCCGCGACTCGTCTGTCGGTTTCACTCGCCACCGTTGGATATCGCGCGCCATAACAAACGACTTCAAAACATCGACAGATGACGGATGTTCCGCGATAAGTGCCTCTCGCGTGGCGGTTTCTACGATAAATGCTTCGTTGCACCCTGTCGTGATACCACAAGAAGATTTTCCATAAAGATATTCGCTTAGCGGTTTGCCAGTCCTGCGAAATTTCTCCAGCAGTTCCAACACCGCATAAGATTCTTGTGTTTCCCCTTCAGCAGTCATGACTCTTTGCGTTGTGAGGAAACTATTTACTGGATATTGCCTCAGCATTGTGACGAGGTCTTGGGGCAGTTTAACGCTATTTCGTCGCTCAAACGTTGCAATGTCTCTGTAGCCATTATGAAACGCTGCGATGATATCAACCTCTTTGTCTTTGGCTGCGGTCAGATCAACTTTGGCTTTATCCCATTCCTTTAGATGCAACCAAGTTTCACCGCGATTGCAATATGCAATGCCAAGTTCTGGATTCAATTCTATTGCCTTACTATAGTCTTCAATAGCTCTATCAAAATCGCGCTTTTGGAGGTAGGCATTACCACGATTGTAGTACGAATGAAACAGTTTCGGATTCAATTCTATCACCTTACTATAGTCTTTGATAGCAATATATAATTCGCCTTTTTCATGGTAAGCGAGACCGCGATTATAATACGCCTCAACAAAACTTGGTTTCAGTTTTATTGCCCTATCATAGTCTTTAATGGCGCGCTCATAATTTCCTTTGTTGCGATAAGCGGCACCGCGATTGCTATAAGGTTCGGCATAATCTGATTTCAGCTGTATGGCTTTGTTGCAGTCTTCTATAGCTAAATCGTGCTCACCTTTACTCCGATAGACAGCACCGCGATTGTTATAGGCAATCGCATAGTCCGGTTTGAGTTCAATGGCTTTGGTAAAACATTTGATGGCAAGATCGTACTCACCGTTTTCACCGTAATCAATACCGTTGTTGTTATAGAAAACGTGATCCTGCGGATATGGCACTGTGATCATTACTTTTCTCCAAAATATGGATTGCCAATTCGTGTGGAAATGATAACAGAACGTGAAGTCGACAAAAGATAGATGTCTCCGTTCAAATTTAAACGCTTTCCTTCAACTCAACGCATTAACTACTACCTCTAACGAAGGAAAAAATTCGGCGAAAAGTTTCTTTGCCCAAAATTGCAGAGCTCAAGTTCAGGGCAAGAAGAAACAACAGTAAGCATGCTGCCGTTGGGGTGTGTTTTCAGGCGAGTGAGGGCTGTATAGAATAAGGCCCGATCCTCAGCACTCGTAATACGGCTGACATACAGAATCAGATGTCTACCTTCCCAACCCTTGAAACTATGCAGCGTTGTCGCTTTAATTCTAGCATCGCCCAGAAAAAATGCCAATTTTTTACGGCGGGAATTCTCATACTTGCGTAAATTTCCATCCCCTTGCCCGAATGGATCAAGTTCCTGATCCTCTTGAACGAATGTGTCAAGGACACGGACTCTCTTTTCTTTACACTTCTCGACGAATCCAAGTCCTGTATCATTCCTTGGTGTGAGAAAAATAATATCAGGAATTGCAGTATCATCCTTCAAGGTTTTCATTTGCCGGCGAGCTTCCTCAAAACAGATTTCTGCTATTGAGCTTACAGAAGATACTTGTACCCACCGCAACTCAATCGGCGGATTGAAACCTAGCACTACTTGTTTAGGAAGGTCAACTTCTACACCGGAAGGTACAAGGAAATGGTTAGCAAAATCCTCCAAAATAGGGACGGTTTCGGGAGGCAGTCGGTAACTTGTTTCTAAATTATACTCCCTAGAACTAAATCCTGTTCCCCTTAATGATCCATCTAGCCAAGTCAAATCTTTTGCATATATATTCTGTGTCTTGTCTGCAACGAGAAGCATTTCTCCATCTGGATATGGTTTAACTGCTGCGCGCAGTGTCTGCCACCAGTCTTTGTTGTAGTCCTGTCCTTCGTCGACCAGGATAGCATCGTAGATTGGTAGGACATCGCGCCCTGACAAATCAGTATAGATTTTCGATACCAATTTTGCCATATGCTCCTCTAATACCGCTTCTTCAGTTTCTTCAGTAAATGGTATCCAAAGTTGAGAATAATCATTCACACGTCCCGCGAGCGTACAGATTCGCTTACACCAACCATGAAAGTGACGAAATTCAATCTGTTGTCTGATAATTCTCGGGTTTCCGCCTTGTTGGGTCGCGAGTTCACGGGCATATCGAGCCACTATATCCCGAAGATAATTCATTAGCGTAATGTTGAATGTGCACACAAGAACTCGTTTGCCTTCGCTAGCAAGTACAGCTGCACGGGCAGCGAGAGCTTGACTTTTACCAGATCCGGCAGGGCCTCTAACTTTACGATAACGCCTATCTGGAGGATCCGTTGCAACCGTTTGCTGCCGGCTATTCAATATAAGAGGCTTTCGCTGTTCTTTACTGAAGGCAGGTTCTTTAAGCCATCCACGGAGGTCATTTGCAGTATCCTCCGATATATTGCGAGATCGCCTTTGCCTACCCCACTTTTTTTGCTCTGGAAACAGAGCATCAATATCGCCAGTTACAACGTGTTCTGAACCTGAGAACGGATATCGCTCTTGGTATTTTCTCATGTTTCCATCTCGGAACGGGTTCAGTAAAAGATCTACCTCTGTCTGAGGGACCTGCGTGAAAATGAGTCCAGCAGTAATTACTGCTTTTCCGTAACGGTCGTCAAGACGCGGGCAATAAAGATTGAATATTTCGTCTTCATAAAGTTTTATCTGATTAATCGGATTTTGGGTTGTCCTATTA
>VXZL01000426.1 GCA_009845505.1 Candidatus Poribacteria bacterium
CATCAACACAGTGGCGCACGCCTGCTACATATCTATACGAACGACACTGAAAATCTTTTCTCCATTAATTTCCCGACCCCGCCATCGGATGATACCGGGGTCCCGCATATCCTTGAGCATGCCGTCTTGGCAGGATCACACAAATTTCCGGTGAAAGAGCCGTTCTTTGAAATGATTAAAATGAGCATGGCGACCTTTATCAACGCCATGACAAGTTCCGATTTCACCTGTTATCCGGTATCGAGCAACGTGAAAAAAGATCTCTTCAACTTGGCGGAAGTCTACTTTGACGCGGTCTTCCATCCATTACTGACTGAAAACACCTTCAAGCGCGAAGGACATCATCTCGCACCCGTTGATCCTGATGATCCGATAGGCGATTTAAAAATAACAGGCATCGTCTATAACGAGATGAAAGGCGCATTCTCGGACCCAGAAGCCTGTTTATACCGTTCAGTGATGAGACGACTCCTCCCGGATACGCTTTACGCCAATGAATCCGGCGGTGATCCAGATGCCATTCCCGATCTGACCTACACGCAGCTGAAGGGATTTCACGAAACCTATTATCATCCAAGCAACGGCTATTTCGTTCTTTACGGCGATATTCCAACGAGCGACTATCTCACCTTCCTTGCCGATAGGTTAGATAATATCCCGAAGAATGCAGCAAGTACGGTGCTACGTCCACTACGTCCAGAGGTCACACACCAACCGAGATGGGACGCGCCACGGACAGCAACGGATACCTATCCTGTTGGTGCTGATGAACCGCTCACGGAAAAAACGTATCTAATGCTCAGTTGGCTCATCGGAGACGCGACCAATCCGGAAGAGGTGGTTCTTGGTCGTATTATGAGCCTCATTCTGCTCGGTAACGAAGCCGCACCGCTCCGTAAAGCGATTATTGATGCCAAACTCGGTGCGGACATTGTTTTCTCCGGCGCAAGTTCTATCGGACCAGAAGCCACTTTTTATCTTGCACTCAAAGGGAGTGAAGCCGATCGCCTTGAAGCCTTTAGTCAATTGGTCGTTGATACCCTAACAGAGATTGTTGATTCAGAGATTGATAGCGAAAAAGTTGAAGCAGCATTCCAGCAAGCGACTTACCACTACCAAGAAGTCGCCTCGATGTTCCCGCTCCGCATGCTCTACCGAGTCATTGAGGGATGGATATATGAGAAGGATTCGGACACCTTCCTGAAGATGGGTCAAACGCTTGATACGGTTCGTCAGCAGTGGCAAGAGAATCCATCAATTTTCAATGAATTTATCCGAGAGAGGCTTATCGAAAACCCCCACCGTCTCGCCAGTATACTATCGCCAGATCGGGACATGCAGGGAAAGATTGAGGCTGAACTCGCAGAACGGATGAAAGAAACACGCGCACAACTGACAGATGAACAAGTCCAGCAAATCGCTGCGGATGCCGCGGAACTGGAGCGTCTCAATGGTGTTCCCAATTCACCGGAAGCGTTGGCAGGGCTGCCGCAGCTTCAGGTCAGTGATCTCCCTGAAAAACCGAGACATATTCCGACGACGGTTGAAAGTATCGGCGGACAGGAGCTGCTACGCAACGATGTTTTTGCCAACGGTGTTAACTACCTCGTGTTGAACTTCGATTTGCAAGGATTACCGGAACATCTCTGGACGTATTTTCCCAGATACGCAGATGCGATTAGCAAACTCGGTGCTGCCGATATGAATTACGAAGAGATGGCACAACGAACATCAGCCGTCACTGGCGGGATTGGATGCTCACCCTGGTTTTCTACGCACGCACGGGATGCGGATCGGGCCTTGCGAGGTCTATCCTTTCATCTCAAAGCACTTGATAATAAAATAGATGCTGCGCTCGATGTTCTGCATGACCTGCTATTTGCTGTGAACCCACGCGATACGGAGCGCCTTCGGGATGTCCTGCTCCAAGCCGTTGCGGAATATCGCACGGAGATGATTCACGACGGTTCAAGTACGGCGATTCATCACGCTTCACGGGGGCTTTCATCAAATGCACATCTCGCGGAATTAATCTATGGGCTGCCACAACTCCGCAACAGCGAAACCCTTCTCAACGGATTCGACGAACTTAATGCCGACCTTATGGGTCATATAGAAGGGATACGCGATTTCTTGCTGACGCGTGGACGGGTAACCGCCAGTTTCACGGGTTCGGATACCGCTTTTGAAACCACGCGGACGAAACTCGGGGTGTGGCTTGACGCGATGGGAGATGAACCGGTGACCTCGCAACCCATTGCGTTTCAGCAGTTTGAGATACCCCCAAGAGAGGGATTAGCGGGTCCCATTCAGATTGCGCACTGTGCACACGTAATGCCAGCGCCGCACTATTCACATCCGGATTCAACGCTCTTGACGATCGGGGCGCATCTCATTCGACTCGATTACATACTCAGTGAAATCCGTTTTAAAGGCAATGCTTACGGTGCAAGGTTCACCTATAGTCCTTATGATGCCGTGCTGTGTCAGTCCTCGTTCCGTGATCCGCATGTTGCACGGACGATCAACGTCTTTGAACAGACTGTTGACTACGTTAAACAGATAGAATGGACACAGACGGACATAGACCGAGCAATCATTGCTACGGCGAAGGATGGTGAGAAACCGATTCGTCCAAGTCAAGCCGCAAGCAGTGCGCTGAGTCAACATCTCGTTGGGCAGACGCGCGAGATGCGAGAGGAACGCTACGCGCAACTCCGCCGTGCAACGCCGACTGAGGTCAAACGGGCACTCCTTCAGCTCTTAGAAGAAAACCGAGATAAAGCGGCGGTGTGTGCCGTTTCCAGTCGTGAGAAACTGGAAGCCGCAAACGCTGAATTGGCACAACCGCTTGTTATTGAAGACATTTTAACCTAAATCATAAAGCAGTCGGCAGACTGATAATTGTAGGACTTACGCACCCCACTGGTAGGGTTTTTGCTTGGGTGTTTCTTCACGGTTTCCAACCGCACCGAATCTTGTGAAAATAGGCAAAATTCAGTCATTTTGCGTAAGTCCTGAATTGATAAGGAGGATGAAAATTAAAATGGTAAAAAGAATTGCACTCTTGACGATCTGTATCTTTGCTTTAGCGGCGATTGCGTTGATAGCGTCACAACCTGACGGTTTTGAGAAAAATTGGCATCACTGGCGCGGTCCGTATGCTACGGGGGTCGCAGTAGATGCGAATCCGCCCATCACGTGGAGTGAGACCGAAAATGTGCGTTGGAAAATCGCTGTTCCGGGCGTAGGGCATGCCACACCAATCATCTGGGGAGACAAAATCTTCGTCCAAACGGCTGTTGAAGGTACAAAAGCAGAATCTGAAGACGACGACAATCCATTCGGCGGTTTCTTTGGCGGAAGGGATGACGGTCCGATATATAAATTTACCCTTCTCGCTATTAGTCGGAGTGATGGCAGCGTGCTTTGGCAGAAGACGCTTCGAGCAATAGTGCCTCATGAGGGAACACATCGAGATGCAACCTACGCTTCAAATTCGCCGGTCACCGATGGTGAATTCGTCTACGCCTACTTCGGTTCACGTGGGCTTTATTGTGTGGATATGGACGGCAACGTGAAATGGGAAAAAGACGTTGGTATGATGTATAAAAGCAATACCTTCGGTGAAGGCAGTTCCCCAGTTCTCTACGACAACACGCTCGTTATCGTGCAGGACCATGAGCGTGATTCCTTCATTACTGCGTTCGACAAGCGGACCGGGGATGTCTTGTGGAAAACCGATCGCAACGAAAGAACGACGTGGTTCTCTCCGATTGTTGCTGAACACGATGGGAAACCACAGGTGATTACGACTGGCACAAATCGTGTCCGTGGTTACGATCTCGCAACGGGTAAACTGTTGTGGGAAGGCGACGGCTTAACTCGCAATGCTATTCCTTCACCGGTTGCTGCAGGTGAATTCGTTTACCTCATGAGTGGTTTCCGAGGCAATGTCTTGCAGGCAGTTTCCCTCGCCTCTGCAGCGGGAGATATTAACGACTCGGATGCTATCGCATGGGAATTTAATCGCGATACACCCTATGTGCCATCACCCCTCCTCTCTGACGGTATACTTTACTTCCTGAAAAGCAATGACGGTATCCTGTCCGCTTTCAATACCGAAACCGGAGAGGCACATTATGGACCGGTACGGCTCAAAGGTGTTTCTGGCGTTTATGCCTCTATTGTTGGCGCGGCGGATCGTCTTTACGTTGCTGGACGGAATGGGGTCGTGAACGTTGTTCAACAGGGTCCCGAATTTAAAATCTTGGCAGAAAACACGTTGGACGATAGTTTCAACGCATCGCCAGCGATTGTGGGGAACGAGTTATACCTCCGCGGTGGGAAGTATCTCTATTGTATCGCGGAGTAAGTAGCAATTAGCATTCAGCAGTCAGCAAATCAACGGTATGAATGCCTTATGGCATTCCCCGGGATTGCTGACCGCTGACCGCTATCTAATATGTCGCTCTTCCACCACTCACATCATAACACTGACCCGTCACAAAACTCGCCTCATCCGAAGCCAAGAAATTCACGACCGCCGCAACTTCTTCCGGTTGCCCAACGCGCCCCAACGGAATCTTACCCACCATATAATCAATCGTTGACTGCGCCATACCTTCCAAAATCGGTGTTTGGATGACCGCTGGAGAGACGGCATTCACACGGATATTATAATCCGTTACCTCTTTAGCGAGTGCCTTTGTTAGGGTGATAACCCCTCCCTTAGATACCGAATACGGAATCAACGTCGGATTGCCCTCTTTTCCAGCAATTGAGGCGATATTCACAATTCTGCCGTAATTCTGCGCAATCATCGGACGGATAACCGCTTTACAACATAGAAAAACGCCTGTGAGATTTACGCCTATCACGGCATCCCAATCCGCCTCTTCTAAGTCGGTAAGTGGGAGTGTACGTCCCGCGATGCCGGCATTGTTAACAAGGATATCAACGCGACCGAGCGTGGAAATAACCTTCTCAACGGCGGCGTTAACGTCAGCGGACTGTGAGACATCGGCTTGAAGGGGTAGCGACCTGCGTCCGATGCCCTCAATTTCCTGTGCCACCGCTGCTGCTGCATCCATATTCAAATCCATGATAGCGACATCCGCGCCAACGTTGGCGAGTCTGACGGCTATGGCTTTTCCGATACCTTGTCCAGCACCTGTTACGATAGCGATTTTATTGTCTAAATTCATATGCTAATTCTCACTTGCCAAGTGCAAGCTTTCTCTCCTCTCTTCCAAAAATGTGTCTAATTCAATTCCAAATGCGTCTGCTATCCGATTGACATAACAGAAAAATCCGACAACCTCCACAATAGCGAAAAGTGCCTCGTCCGTCAACCCATAACTGCGGAGATGTTCCAAATCTGCCAGTGTGACAGCAGACGCTGATTTTGTTACCTTAACGGCGAATTCAAGAATGGCTTTCGTGGTATCGTCAATATCGGCAGTTCGGAAATCCTTCGTAAAAGCTGCAATCTGTTCGTCTGTGAGTTGAACCCGCAACTCATCTGCGTGTGCAACGATTCAGTAGTGGCATTCATTCACTTTCGAGACGACAGTCGCGATCATCTCCCGTTGCATCCGAGTCAAGGGGCAATCCTCATCGTGCATCACTGCTTTGTAAAGTTCGACAAAGGCGCGCATGCTTTTCGGGCGCGCACTAAAAAGCCTGACGATGTTGTAAAGTTCACCCGCCCGCGCGATAGCAGCGTCGTATTCCTCTTTCACGATACCCGTTGCATCGGTCTCGTCTACAGTCTGAATCCATGCCATGTGTTACTCTCCAATGACAACCCCATATTCCCCGACAACCGCACCTTTATGCCCTGTCTGGTAGTGCAAGTGCCGTTCACCGATAATGGGTTGTGTGCTTTGGACTTCAACGGTGCCACGAACTTTTCCCATTGCCCCCTCATCTAAATCCACACAACAGAGGGGCTTAATCTGGCGATGCACCTGCCGACGAATATCACCGTTTTTATTCCGAACGATAATATTGACGAAGGCATCTGCTTCCCCTACATTGAGGAATCGGAACCAGTCCCTAGCACCCGCTGCGACTTCAGGGAAGAAAAGTCGGATACCCACATGTCCACCCTCTGCGGATGCACCCGGTAGGTCGATAATAGCCGTTCCGCTTTGCATGTGCCGTTCTGCGACAACGGGTTGATCGCTACGGACCTCTACGGAAGATTTCACTTTAATGTCATCCATATCCGGTGTCCAGCACTCAAAAGGTCCCAAGGGGCTATGTCTTTTCGTCCATGTTGCTTGTGCGTTATCGTCCTTACGCGCAATCATGGTTACCTCAGCAGGTTCCCTGCCGACGTTGACAATCACGACCCAGTCTTCCCATGCGGGTCCGACCTCAGGAAAATAGAGCGTGCGAGGCGCATCAGCGATCACTTGCCCGAATTGCCCAACGGATGTTTTCCCACCTTGGTAGTGGAGATGACGTTCTGCCACAATCGGTTGCGAACTCTGCATCTCAACCGTGCCGGTGACGTTCCCCATAACGCCTTCGTTGAGATCCCAACAGCAGAAAGGTTTGATGACGTGGTGGCGTTGCCGAAGCACCCTACCGTTTCTGTTTCGGACGGTAATGTTGACGTGTGCGTCCGCTTCACCGACGTTTAGGACCCGAAACCAATCGTGTGCGCCTGATACCAATTCTGGAAAGAAAAGTCGCTGTCCGACTGTCTCGTATTCTGGGGCTGCACCGATAAAGTCGAGAACGTTTGTGCCCCTGTGCATGTGCCGTTCGGCGACAATCGGTTGATCCGCACTGAACTGCATTGAGGAGTTTTCCTTTATCGCCTCAACGTTTGGTGTCCAGCACTCGAAGGGTTGTATCGTTTTTTCTTCTGACCATGTGGGTTGTCCGTTACGGGCATGTCTGGCTATCGCTGTTACGCGCGTCGGTTCCGTGCCGACGTTCGTTACCTGAACCCAGTCTTGCCACTGGGGACCGACTTCTGGGAAATAAAGCGTTGTTGCACCTGCCATTCGTTCCTCCTATCTATTC
>VXZL01000383.1 GCA_009845505.1 Candidatus Poribacteria bacterium
TTGAAGTACGGGGTCTCTCCATACAGATAGTCCGTAAAGACATTAAGCATTTCTATATCAGTGTCCATCCGCCGAACGGACAGGTGCGTGTGTCTGCACCGCTGCGACTTGACGATGGTGCCGTGCGGATGGCTATTATTTCGCGTTTAGGATGGATTCGCCGGAAGCAGTCAGCGTTTATGAAACAAGAACGCCAGTCAGAACGCGAGTATGTGTCTGGTGAAAGTCATTATTTTGCAGGTAAACGTTACAGACTAAAAGTAACAGAGCAGGACCGACCACCAACGGTTCGCTTGCTTAACAATACGAGGATCGGATTAGTCGTACGTCCAGGAACAGATCGCAATAAACGGGAGGCGGTACTTTACGAATGGTACCGTGAACATCTCCGCACACAACTACCACCCCTCATTGCCAAATGGGAACAGAACATGGAGCTAACTGTTAACGAGGTACGTATCAAAAAAATGAAAACGCTTTGGGGCTCCTGCAACATTGAGGCGAAACGCATCTGGCTTAATCTTGAATTGGCGAAGAAACCGAAATCGTGTCTGGTGTATGTATTGGTGCATGAGATGGTGCATCTACTGGAGCGCACACATAATGATCGGTTCCGTGAATTGATGGATCGTTTCCTACCACAATGGCGAACATATAGGGATACGCTCAACCGTGCCCCCTTGGCACATGAAGATTGGGGATATTGACTTAGAAACCTTTATACTGTGTGAAACTGTATACATCTGCAACAGGAACTTGTACGCGAGGAAAAGGTTATGCCATCTCGTGCTTTGGAAAGCTGTAGCATCTTACCTAACATCGATAAAATACTCGTCATCCGCGTTGATGGTATCGGGGATCTGTTGAATTCGACACCAGCGATCTCGTTGTTACGAAAGAATTACCCATCGGCGGAGATCACAGTATTGGTGCGTCCACTCAACGCACCTATGTTGATGGGGAACCCGGATGTTGATAGAATCTTGATCTTTGCACGTGATGGCGAACACCGTGGACTCAAGGCGCGACTCCGATTCTATTGTGAGCTACGTCGCGAAGGGTTCCAACTCGTAGTGGCGATGCAGACGGCAATGTGGTCTCACCTTGTTGCCTTGCTTTCTGGAGCACCCTACCGTTTAGGGCGTTATCAGAAGCGATTCAGGTCTACGCTCACGCACGCATGGCGCGGCAAGTATCCGAAAGGTGAAACCCACGAAGTCGATCGGAACTTGGAACTGGTCCAATTAATCTGTAGAGGCGACGGGAGACGGAAACTGAAATTTTATCTGTCGCCTAACGAAATTGATACCGCAAAGGTGCACCTTGCCTCATGGGGAATTGGTGCTAACACATTTCTTATTGGTATCCATCCGGGTGGCAGTTCGTTTGATAAACGTTGGCCCGAAAACCGATACGCTGAACTCGCTGACAAGCTGGCGCGACAGTATCACGCCACAATTCTTCTCTTGCATGGTCCCGAAGAGGCGGCGTTAGCACACGATATTCAACAGGCGATGCAGTCCCGTGCTATCGTTCATGCACCGGAAACGATTCGCGAGTTAGGAGCACTGTTGTCTTGTTGCAACTTGGTGATCTGTAACGATTCAGGTCCGATGCATCTCGCTGCAGCGTTGGATGTTCCCCTGGTGGCAGTCTTCGGTCCGACAGATCATGTCGCATGGCATCCGTTGAGCGAAAACGCCTCTATTGTACGGAGAGATATGCCGTGCTGGCCCTGTAGCGCGCATAAGTGCAAAATCGGATGGGAATGCACGAAGAAACTGCCAGTTGAACCGGTTTGGGAAGCTACGACAAAGACCATAGAAGTGAGGCCGAAATGAAGATTGTTGTCGTCGGTTGGGGCACAACAGGAGATGTTTATCCTGTCTTGGCATTGGCGAAGTGTTTGCTTGAAAGAGGACATCAGGTACAGGTCTGCGCCCTGGCACTTTATAGAGACAAAGTTCTTGAAATCGGCGCGGAATTCTATGAAATCGGAGTCGAGTTTGATTTAGGAGAGTTTCACGCTGCGTTGGATGCTATTATTCCTAAACGCGATCCGCTCGCGATGATGCGTCTTATTGTGGAGGAGGGAATTGTACGCCGTGGTGAAAAGTGGTATCGGCACTGCCTTGCTGCGATGAAGGGTGCGGATTTGGTAATTTGCCATTCAGTCGATATTCCCGCCCAAGAGGCTGCTATCCGAAATGAGATCCCGTGGTTTACTGTAACGTATTGCCCTGCCATTATAAAATCTCTCGATTTTGCCCCGCATCCGTTTCCGAATTGGGGGCGCACATTCAATGCAATCGTCTGGAAAGTTGCAGAGCTGCGTCTTTATTCAAGTATAGATGCACTTTTTAATCAATTTATTGTCTCTGTCGGTGGTAGACCGCGGACTTCTGGGATGTTAGAGGGGATGTATTCACCATCCCTCAATCTCATTGCTGCATCTCCAGCCCTCTGCCCACCGGCTGATTTTTCATCGAACCACAAATTCACGGGTGTCTGGCATCTTGCGTCTCCAGGTTATGTTCCGCCCCCGGAACTCGTCGATTTTTTGGAAGAAGGTCCACCGCCTGTCATCATCACATTCGGCTCTATGGGTGGATCCAATGGACGTGAAACAACGGAAATCTTGATTGATGCTGTCAGGCGAACGGACCAACGCGCGATTATCCAAGCCGGATGGGGCCAACTCGGCACGCCAGAACCACTACCGAATATATTCTGTACGGAATATGTCCCCCATCAGTGGTTGTTTCCACAAGGGAGCTGCGTTGTACATCACGGTGGCGCAGGCACGACCGCTTCAGTGTGTCGAGCGAAGGTCCCTTCTGTTGTTGTCGCGCATAACGCAGATCAGCCCTACTGGGGAAAACGTCTTTCAGATTTAGGGGTTGCCCCGAAACATCTGCATCGTCGGAGCCTCACCGCCAAACGTCTGGCAAAACGCATTCAAAAAGTTTTAGATACACCTATGATGAAAGAACGCGCGCGGACATTGGGGACACAAATGGAATCAGAGGATGGATTGACTACAGCTGTTGCTCTGATAGAATCCTTTCAATAACCGAACCGCAAGGAAATTAGCAAAATGAAAAAAATCCTTGTTTTCAGCTTCAGTTTTATTGGCGATGTCGTCCTCTCTACTGCCGTTATTCAACCGTTACGGACACACTTTCCAGATGCCCACATCGCTTTTCTTGTCGGATCACGGGCGTTTGGTCTTCTCGCGACTGCGCCGCATATTGATGCGACCATCGTTCACGACAACCGAGGGAAACACGCCGGCTGGAAAGGCCGACTGCGTCTCATAGAAACCTTGCGATTTCACAAGTATGACATCGTTGTCAACCTACGGGACAGCTTCACAGCGCGGTGTATCGGTGCGAAGCATTGGGGGATGGTACGTGGGGACAGTAACCAGCATGCTGTAACCCGATATCTTGAAGTACTTCAGGAATATGGCGTTGACACAACAGGCGCGCGTCCGCATTTGCAGTTAACAGCGGAGGAACAGACCACTGCGCACCGTTTTCTTATTGAAGCCGGTTGGACCTCAGAGCGATTATTGATTGGCATTCATCCGGGTGGGAATTGGAAATACAAGTTGTGGAACGCGAAAAACTACGCGCAGGTCGCAAGCACTTTAGCAAAGGAATTAGACGCAGCAATTTTACTCTTCGCCGGCCCCGACGAGCGGAAACTCCAAATGCAGGTTGCGCAGATGATGGATAATCCCCCACTTCTCGTTACGACAGAAAATCTGCGTCGCCTTGCGGCGTTAATCTCGATGTGTGATGTGTATATCGGCAACGATACGGGACCGATGCATATCGCTGCAGCAGTCGATACACCAGTGGTAGCACTTTTCGGTTCGACCAACCACATTCGGAGCGGTCCTTATGGCGACAGACATACCGTTGTCCAGAGCGGAATTGATTTGGGGTGCAATCCGTGTCATCCGGGGCAGGATCCCGGTGGTTGTGGTGCTGGAAGTTGTGAAGTGATTGCGGGGATTACGGTGGAACAGGTGTTAGCGGCAGTACGGTGTTATGCCGCCTCAGTCGTGTAACCTTTCATTTTATTTTAAGATGCCCTGATCCTTTAATCGAGCGATTAATGCTGCTTGCGTGCCTTGACCTTTTGTTGAATTACAGGCACCGCAGAGCAACTGTAAATTTTCCTCATGGTCAGTCCCACCTTGGGACTTTGGTACGATGTGATCCACTGTCATGTTCCTAAACAGAAATTGTGTCTCACACCCGTTACACAAGCCCTCTTGTTTACCATATAACAGATGTTTGTGCGTGCGGTAATTCGGAAGTTTTTCAGTGCGTTTCGGGATGTCAGTGCGATGGATAATCTGTCCGAGAAGTCCAACCTCACTCTCTAACCGCACACGCACAAGGTCGACCGCTTTGGGTGATATGTCAATACCGATCCATTGACGTTGCAACCGTTCCGCTGCGACACAAGTTGTGGCACATCCACAGAATGGGTCTAATACGAGGTCGTCTTTATTGCTACTTGCTTTGATAATGCGCTCTAATAACGCAATGGGTTTTTGGGTAGGATAGCCTGTCTGTTCCTCTCCGGTGGGTGGAAGGACATCGTTCCAGATGTTACCATAGGACGCGCCTTTATAATCTTTTAGATACTTCCGCCGCTCCAGTTTTCCATCAGGACGCATAACGATGTTTCCTTTTTGGTATTCCTCCTCCAAGCGTTCTTTCCTTAACCGCCATCCAGACGGATGCGGATTGACGAACCCGCGCCATTCATAACAAAGGTTCGGACGTTCGCCCATATTTGGTGTAGACCAAATATGAGATGAGTCGTTGTAATACCTTTGTCCATTTTGGTCAACGTGCTTGAATTTCTTCAGGATTTCAGATTCTGTCAGTTCTCTTTCCGGGCGCAACGATGTAGATGAAGATGCTGCGTAATATAAAAGCGTATCGGCATTGTTCCCCCACCGTAAACTGCGGTGTTGAGATCCTTTTTGTGTAGATGTAGCACGTCTCCATGTGATCTCAGATCGGAAGTTGTTTTTTCCGAAAATACTGTCCATGGTAACCTTCAAATAATGGCTTGCAGTCGGGTCGCAGTGCAAGTATATGCTTCCTGTCTTTTTGAGGATGCGCTGCATCTCTAACAACCGCACTGCCATCATAATGAGATAAGACTTCATGCCTTTGCCGTGTGTGAGCTCGGCGGCGTGTATTGCCTGATACAGCGCGGGCTGGCGGTCAGCTATTTCGCCGTGCCATGCGTTGTCTACATCGGAGAGCGTCCAGGTGTCTTTGAAGGCTGCGCCTGCTGCGTCGCTGCCGATGGGTGCGGCGTAATTACGATTGGAATTGAAGGGTGGGTCAAGATAGATTAGATCGACGGATTCGGTATCTAAACCCCGAAGGATCAGTAAATTGTCGTTAGAAAAAACAGTCCGATTTGAGACATTAATCATTCGTGATACCTGTTGGAGTAAATTCTGTAATTAACATAAATTCACCATGACTGCTATAGTTTGGACAATTTTAAAAGGACTAAAGATTTTCGTAACATAGAGTGTTGGCCAGCTCTACCGCTCGGCTGCGGTCTTCCGTTATTTTTCTCTGAGTTCTAAGGGTTTACTAAAGTTTGGACAATTTTAAGAATTAAGGTGCGCGAAAGCAGAAAACGAGGTATCCTTTCATAAACAAAACAAACCCCTGTTTTGAAAGGAACGTAAAATATGGACCTCGTTTTCTGCTTACGAGATATTCTATCAGAGTTTCGGCATTTAATCAACACACAAAACTTCGCGCTGTTTGAAGCGTTTATCTTCGGGTTCAGTGCCAATAACGGGCGTGGCACGTTGACAGACCTTTATCAAGCAAGTGGTTCGCAAAGTCGGTATTGGTCATTTCCAAAGTTCCTTTCCCGTGGGCAGTGGAACGCAGATGCCGTCGCTGGCGTTCTCATCAGAAGGATTCAAGCCTATTTTAGCCATTGGGTTTATGTCTATGATGAAACCAAGGCACTCAAGACCGGCACAACCCAATGGGGGTTGCATTTTTTCCGCAACTTCGGTTATCAAAAGGGAGGTAAGAATCAATCCAAGTTTCATTATGGACACGAGTTTGGGGCGTTAGGGCTCCTTTGTCAGACGGCGACGGCATGGCAACTTTTCCCGGTCTGGGTGAAACTCATGCTGCCCCAGTCGGCTCGCGATAAAAGTTTTGCTGTGTTGAAACGTATCTGTTCAAAGATACCTCCGGGACTTATCATCTTTGACCGGGGGTTCACCCGGACACACGTGTTTACACTCGCACTGCGTTTCGGACATCATGTCTTATCTCGTGCGAAATCTAATGCTGTTTTCTATCGGGTACCGAAACTCCCGAAACGCCCACAACGCGGACGACCGAGAAAATACGGAGACCGTCTCGCTATTCGCCGGCTCCGATATAAAGACATAGAGGTAGAAGGGCAAAGCCATTCCGTCACCGCAAAGGTCGTGCGGACGAAAATGTGTGAGGCGGACGTCCGGCTCGTCGGCATCCGCACCCGTCCGAAGCCTTCAAAACCGTATCGGTATTTTTGCGTCTTCACAACAGACCTGACGCTCGAGATACCGCAGATCATTGTATACTATCGGCAACGCTGGCAAATAGAAACAGCGTTCCGAGATGCCAAACAGCATTTCGGGTTTGATACCTATCGCGTCAAATCTCGGAAAAGCATCAACCGCTTTGTTCAACTGAGTTTCACCGCTGCGAGTTTGACGAAACTCCTATTCACAACACGCCAAACCCCGCAAAAAGGGATAAGTGTTCAGGCAGTCTGTCAACAGCTCGGTATTCATTGGTATCGTCCCGAAAAACTTACACAAGGCTTGCGGGTGGCTTTTCTCCGTTCGCAACTGATGCGGGCAGCATTTTTGGCGAAGTTCAACAAAAAAACGAACTTGCAGAATATTAACCGCAGTTTTCAAGACGATACACCCCTGCCTTTCGACAGGGCAGCTTGAAAATCATTATAG
>VXZL01000435.1 GCA_009845505.1 Candidatus Poribacteria bacterium
CTATTATTATTCTTATTCTCGAAATAAAAGGATAAGAAGGTTTAGGAGACGATTGATGAAAACAGTTCCTAAGATCGTCGCAGTGGGTGGCGGGGAAATCAGTGAGCAAGAAACCGCTACGATTGACAGGCGTATCATTGAATTAACAGGTAAAACACAGCCCAAGGCACTCTTTATTCCAACTGCCAGTAGCGATGCCCCTGGATACATTGACACCTTTGAAGCGTATTACGGTGGACATTTTGGATGTCAAACGCGCATTCTCACACTCACTCAAAATCCGCCAGGGTTTGAGGAGATGTCCGCATTGGTATTGGACTCAGACCTCGTCTATGTTGGGGGCGGGAATACCTATCGGATGATGAAACTGTGGCGGCGATTGGGATTAGATACCGTGTTGACAGAAGCTGCATCCCGCGGGACTGTGCTATCGGGTCTCAGTGCTGGTGCGATCTGCTGGTTTAAATACGGACATAGCGATTCTCGCTCTTTCTCGAGTAATCCGAAGTGGGACTATATCCGCGTCAGAGGACTCGGGTTCATTAATGCAATATACTGTCCGCATTATCATTTTGAAGGGCGTGAACCTTCTTTTTTCGAGATGATCGCAAAACGCGGGGGCATCGGAATCGCTTGTGATAACAACGCCGCGATTGAAATCGTCGGTGAGCAGTATCGTGTTCTCACCTCTGCACCTACTGGAAAGGCATACAAGTTCTTCAAACGTAACGGAAACGTCGTTCCTGTGGAATTATCTCAGGATAGTGAGTATAGACCTTTAGCTAACCTTTTAAGGCGGCAATAACATTGAATCTTATTTCGCGCCGCGTCAGGGGAACCCGAATCTAAAATTAGGCTTGATTGATCATAGCCACTGTGTTATCCTATTTCCACTAAATATTTTTTATCAGGAGGCACCTTTTCTTTCCGTGGTAAGAACCCCATCGGTCTTTTGGGGATCCGGGAAGCCTGGGTTGTTAGAGTTTTTATGCAGGTCGCAGCAATGTTTGGTGAAGGTAAAGGCGGTGTCGTTGAGAAGCCGGATCCTCGGGCAGCTGGGGATGTCGTCGTTGTCAAGATTCATGCCGTTCCGATGTGTACGGAGTATAAAGGATTTATAGGCGGAGGTACTGGCGAACACTTTGGACACGAAGCCGCGGGTGAAGTCGTTGAAGTCGCACAACCCGGTCGTGTCAAAGTCGGAGACCGCGTCGTCGTGCAACCTCAGAGCGGTTGCGGTAAGTGTTCGCTGTGTGTTGTCGGGGAACATATTCACTGCCAGAGTCCGCGTCGCGTCAGCGAAACCCTCGGTACAGAAGCAGCTTCGGCAACTTACGCGCAATATCTCCACAAAATGGACGAATTGCTGTCTCCAATCCCAGACAGTGTGAGTTATGAACACGCAGGAATGGCGTGTTGTGGACTCGGACCGACATTCGGGGCAATGGAGCAGATGCAGGTCAACGCCTTGGATACCGTTATGGTTACCGGCTTAGGTCCGGTTGGGTTAGGCGGTATTATCAACGCACACTATCGCGGGGCGCGTGTCATCGGCGTGGAAAGCCATCCCTATCGGGCAGAACTCGCCAAGAAGTTAGGCGCAGAGGCGGTGTTCAACCCAACGGATTCGGATGTCCTTGAACAAATTCTCGACTTCACAGATGGGGTCGGTGTTGACAAAGCTGTGGATTGCTCAGGTGCATCCGCCGCGCATCGGTTAATGGTCGATGCAGCACGCAGGAAGGGACAGGTTACATTCGTCGGTGAAGGTGGAGAGTTTCCGCTCGGTGCGAGTCGGGATATGATTCGGAAGGGGATTGTCCTCCGCGGGAATTGGCACTACAACCTTGGGGATTATCCCAAATTAATGCAGGTCATTCAGTCTGTATCCGATCAGATAGACACCTTTATCACACACACCTTCCCGATGCGTGACGTGCAACAAGCATGGGAACTCCAAGCTACCGGAGAGTGCGGTAAGGTCGTGCTGCATCCCTGGGAATAGTTGACGAAGAGCCAGCACGGAAAGGTTACCAGACGGTCGCGTCTTGAAGACGGCGCAGTTTGAGAACGAAGGAATCCTCGTTGAGTTCTATCATATCGTAAGAGATCGCTTCCCCTTGGGAGATATCGCGTTTGAGTTTGACATCATAAGCCAGACCGAGGGGAAGTAGATTCTCAGCACGCGCAATCTCTGCCTTCTCAATCAGACCGTTAACGGTATACCCACCGCTGCCATCAAGCACCTCTCCGACTTTCAGGTTGCGTTTGGCAACCGTTATGACATCGGCGACCGGTGTCGGCAACGGTGTCCCCGTTGGTTGTCCGTAAAGCGCAGCTTTCGCAATCGAAATTGGAGCTTCAACGGCTACAAGGTGGTACGGACGATAGAGAAGGTAGTTCTGACCGTCGCCACCCGGATGTAGGTTGTAACTGGCGAGGTCTTCTTGTGTAAACGGGTGATCCGTCCGAATCACAACGAACACGCCCATCCGAAGTGGATCGTCTAACATCGTCTTGCCATCGGTTGCGATGCTGTTTGCGAGTTCGACGACACCGTGGCGGCTCAAAATGCCGCCTGCTTCTTTTGTGCTGAAGACTTGGGCGATGTCGGAAATGTTCACTGAAGGTTCGTGCATCCCGCGAATATCGGGTGGGAGTCCAGCCATGTTCGCCAACGAGGTCATCTCAATCTGCGCCTTTGAACCATCTCGGAACGAGTTGAACATCTTGAAGTTAATCGTGCGCCGTTCAATGAGTTCTTCACTAAACCCGAACCGTTGCGGAACGGTATCGGGTATTCCAGCGCGGTCGTCATCATAAAAGACTGTGCCTCGCCCCGCAGCGACAATCTCGAAACCAAGCGTTTTTGCCCACTCAACGATGTTCATCGTCACACCGGGCTGGTCACCGTCAACGAGGGTATAGACAACACCAGCATTATCCGCCAAGCGTCTCAGGAACGAACCGACGGTAACATCTGTCTCGACGTTAACCATCACGAGATGCTTTTTGTGCATCAGGGTGTGGTAAGCCATTTCTGCCCCGACTTCCGGGATACCGGTCGCTTCGACAACCACATCGATGAGATCCGATTGGATAATATGCATTCCATCTACAGTAATTGCTCGTTTCCAACTGCGGATGGTGTCGTTCAAGGTGTTCGTATCCTGAACGCGTGAGATTTCATCAACTGGGACATTGCTGGCAGTATATGCGTTTGTGGCGTGTGCCAGATTGATGTCGGCAATCGCGCTCGCTACGATACCTTCCATTTGTGAAAGCTGCGCGACCAACCCCGCACCGAATTTCCCGGCACCAATGATACCCACACGAATCGGATTGTTTGTCGCTGCACGCTCGGCGAGTTGTCTACTGAACATATAAGGTTGTTCCTTTGATTGCGGACGCTATTCAAGTGTCCCTTGAGTTGATTTTTCGTATGCTGCGCGTGTAATTTCAAAGTCCAACGTCTTTCCATCGTCCACTTCTCGTACAACCGTGAATCCAAGCGACTCCCACAACCTTTTTGAGCGGGGGTTGTCAACGTTGACATCTACTGGACAGAAACGATCAAGCCCTAATTTTTCAAAAGCGTGCGCCATCAAGCACCGGATAACCTCTTTTCCATAGCCTTTACCCCACAATGTCTTATCCCAGATTCCGATGGGTGACCGCATCACTTTTTCACCCTCAATTTTCGCTCGTTCCAAGTTCATCCACTGTAAACATACCTCGCCAATCGTTCTGCCGCTCGTCTTTTCTACGATCGCAAACAGAAATCCATCTTTCCTCATGTATTTGCCCGCACTTTTGAGGTATTCCTTTGTTATAGGTTCGGCGGGTGGCTCTCCCTCCATTGCTTCCAGAAACTCAGGTTCGTTGTAAAAAGGTACCGCAATGTCAAAATCGGCTTCCGTAAAGGGTCTCAGTATCAGACGCTCCGTTTCCAAGTGAATATTATGTTCTGCAAAATTATCTGGTTGTGTCATATTTGAAATTTCCATATCAGTTGTTAGAGAATTTCTATAATCCATTCGCCATCGTGTGCGGGATTATAGATAAGTCCCTCTTTTATATCAAGACAGAGATCGAGATGTTCCAATACCATGTGTCCAACGAGAACAGGGGACCCCTCAGGCAGATCGGTAACTTGTATTGACCTTGTGCGTCCCAGAATCGTAAATTGAACTTCTGAATAGAGGATGCGCTCAACAATGCCGGTAGCTGCACGAGCTCGCGTCATTTCAATAGGCGTGAGACCGAGTTGTTCAATGAGAGAAGTCGGTAAGCAAAGACCCATCGCACCGGTATCAACAAGGGCATCTGGGACGGTAAGCCGCCGCACGTCTTCCGGCTTCATAACACCCAGCTTTACGACTACCAAGTCATATAGATTTTCGAGTTCAATTTGTGTGGTGGGTCTCATTTCTTTCCCTCCTATTTTAGTGTTGATTTTTGATGTTGATTGTCGTATTGGCACTCACAATTATAGCAGTCTAAACAGGAAATATCAAGATAAACAAAGTCTGCTACAATGTAACTATCACACCTACAAATCCTACAGACTGAATAGATAGGTAAACTTACTCAAAACCGTCCATTCGTGTCCGTTGAGACCTTCCGATGTGTTCCATGCCTGATCGTACACGAGATAGAAATCGCTACCGGGACGATAGATATAATTAATCAAAAAGTTCGCGCTCGCACGTTGGGCATCGTCATTCCACTGTGCGTACAGTTTGGTAAAGAAACGGGTGTTCAACGCGTAACTAATGCGGGTACCAATGACGTTTGTTGTAAAGCGTTCGCTTTCAGGCAATTTAATCCAATTGCGCTGGTATCGCGTTTCGATCGCCAGTTGATAGGTCATCCGCCACTGGCTATCTATGTCGAAACCGACACGGTTGCCGTTAAAGTAATCCCCAAAGTCTATTCCACCGAATACGCTAAACGGACGGCTGGTCTGGGTGAAAACAGTGAGCGAGACCTCGTTCATCTCGTAATCGCCAGCCGGAATCTCAACATCACTGATTGTGAAAGGTTCGTCAACACGATCAAAGACCCGTTTGAAATCAAGATTGAATCCGTCATCAGAGTCCCAGAGCATACTCCCACCGGTGGATAGGTCCCAACCGATGAGACTGTTATCGTGGTCCAACAGATAGCTGCCAGAGAAGAGCGCGCCAACGTCTCGTATGCTGTACTGTCTGATTTGGCGTTCGTAACTGGTATTCAACATCAACGAGCGGATGTCTGTCCGATTTACGAATCCCATTTTGCTTGTAAATTCAGGACCGATGTCGAGATAAGAGGCGTTAATGCGGAATTGGTCGTTGCGCCAATCATTTGAGAGATACCATGCGAAATCGCTTTCGTCGGGCTCTGGAGACCAACTGCCGACGGTCATTGCGCGCATCCGCCACTGATCGTGCGGTCGAAAAAATAAATCTACTCCACCGTTGCGATGGTAGTTGCCGGTAACGTCACTTTGTCGGTTAGTGAGAATGAAACCCATACTTGAATCGCTGAGTATATCGCGCTGCATTCTTAGCACAGAGAAATTCGTCAACGGTACGTCCGATGTAGCATCGGTCGTCATATTGAGCGCACCGATACTGTAGGGTCCGACTTTCCCTGTGAGTTTACCGCCACCAAGGAGTCGAACCTGTTGTTCGTTTTCGATACCGATCCGACGGCTGTAAAAAACCGACAACGGGGGTGGACCGAAATCTCCGATACCTGCACCGAAGGCGAACAGTCCGCTGCCCTCAAGAAAAAATTCGCGGCGTTCGGGGAAAAAGAGATCGAATCGTGTGAGATTGACCTCTTCCTGGTCTGCCTCTACCTGCGCGAAATCGGTGTTTACAGTCAAGTCCAGTGTCAGGTTTGATGTTATTCCGTATTTCATATCAAGCCCGAGGTCGCCTTCGGTTGTCCGCTTCCAAATTGTATCGTCAAGATTCCTTGCCAACCCACCGAGGAGGTACGGTTTGACATCAAAATAGGATGGCGATGTGATGCCTTGTAGTCCAATCACTTTGCCTTGATACGTAGGGTGATAGGTGCCGGGCCAACTCTCGCTGCGAGGCACTTGTATCCATTGCGATGTTTCGTTCTTTCGCGCGATGTTTCGTCCAAAATTCACGCCCCATACCATCGAATCGCTCTTTTTGAACCGCAGTTGGTTAAAGGGAATAGCGATTTCGACCGTCCAGCCTTTATCGTGTCGTTGTCCACCAGCCTCCCAGATACAGTCCCAACTGCCGTTGAGGTTTTCACCGCCATCTGTGACTGCGGTATCTGACAGTGCACCGAGTGCGTTTGTCCGAAAGAAGAAGCACTGTCGTTTATCGCCGTAGGTGTCGAGCATCACGTAAACATTATCATTTTGCCAGAGCTGCCCGTCGCGCCGCATCTCGTTTGCAACGACCTTTTCGGGTTCGGAGTCGTAGCATTCAAACCCGATATAAAGTTTCTCTGTGTCGTACAACATCCGCACCTCAGTGCGTTCGCTAATGGGTTGCCCTTCATCGGGTGATTGTTGCGTAAAGTCGTCGATGACCTGTGTCTCTGCCCAAGCCTCTTCATTGAGGTGTCCATCGATTTCGATTGTTTCTTGTGTTAGCGACGGTCTAATTTCTTTGCTGGCTCTGACGTTTAAATTTATTGCTGCAACCACTACGAATACCAATAAAGCTATTCTATAACGCATCTTTTCTCCTCTTTTAGCATTTTTCTTCCTTACAAACGTAATGCCTTCGGTTGTCGTCTTAAAAAAGAAACACCCTCACCGAAATCTCCATTTTGTGATGTCCAGTGATGGGCGTTGTATTGTGTAACTTCAAAAATCTATTATCTGCTACTCATAAGCCCACCGCTGTCTGGTACATAGAAATAGCGAGCGGTACAGCACCAATACCAACCGATGTGCAAAGGCGGTTTTTATGAATCAACGTGGTAAGCGGCAGATAAAGCATTTGATGATCCTATTTTGGAATTTATG
>VXZL01000182.1 GCA_009845505.1 Candidatus Poribacteria bacterium
CACGCTACAAGAGGCACAAACGGGTGAATCAAATCGAGATTCCAGGAGGAAAAGATAAACGGAACATGAAGAAACTTTTGATGATATTACTGCTTATAGGGGTTGTAAGCTTCGGCTGCCAGCAGGAACAGGTCATCACCCAACTTGAAGTTGGCAGAGGTAAGTTGTTTGCAGGACTCTCACTGGAGGCCGCTCAGCACCTTGAACGTGCTGAAGTGGAGGAGGAAAACAAAGTTGAACCTCGCGCACTCCTCGTTCTTGCATATAGCAACGCTATTTCAACGGGCGCCGCGAGAACCCATAATGTAGAAGCCAGATACCAAAGTGCACGTGACCAGCGCGTTGGTCAATTGGGTGAGTATGAAATAAAGAAAGTTCTGCAACTCCTCGGTGAGCGGCATAGAGTACAAAAAGATGCTATACAAGTCCTGATTGATAGGGGCGCGCCAGCCGTACCTTTCGTTTTGGAAGACATCGTTAAAAATCGGTATCGCGCTGTCCACGGCGACTTCATTCAAATCTTGATAGGAATCGGCACGCCAGCTATTAACGACATACTCAAGGCAGCTGGTGATAGCAACACGCCTCTTGATGCGAAGATTCAACTTATACGTATCATAGGGGATATAGGGGACCCATCTGCCATAGTAGGATTAGAGACACTCCAAAATGCAACCACTGATGAAGGGTTGAAGATGGAAATTAATACCGCACTCTATCACCTCGGCAGCGAAGACTCCGAAGGTAAAATCGTCGCCGGTTTGGCTGATGATAATGTTGTGGTCCGACGCGCCGCCGCAAAATCTATGATGTACCTCAAGGAACATCCTACAGACATGCTGATTGATGCGCTTGACGATTCTGATGACACCGTACGGATGGACGTTGCTAAAGCACTGCTGAAATATCCCGACGCAGGGGCTGTTGACGGTCTCCTCGCAATCCTCACAAACGGTTCGAGTCTCAACACGAAACAGGCGGCTATTGATACGCTAAACCATTATGCCGAAAATGGACTCGCTGATGGATTAGCCCCACGTTTAATCACAATATTGACGAACCCCGAGGTCGTCAACCATGAAGATAGACTCCGTATTGTTCAACTTCTCAAGAAACCTGCTTTGATAAAGCAAATAGATGAGGCTGACCAATACGATAATCTGCCCCACAAAATTGACGTTTTCTATCGGGAGACGGAAACTAACGATATGGTCAAAGATGCCCTCAATGAACTGCTTCTTGCAATTGAGCCTGATACCGAAGATCTTGAGTCGGAAAATTAAGGAATGCGGCCTATGATTTTCAATAGAATTCTAAGGCTTTATCGTATCTGATTTACCGGTTAACAGGAGGAAACTTCTAACTATGCAGGACTATCCAACCGGTATCAAGATTACCAAAGTTGAGCAGATCACAATCGAAATTGACCAGCCTGCTATCGGGTGTAACTCTCAGGCACCGGAGATAAAACAGCCTGACCCGAACGGGAAATGGAAAGAGCGTATCATCCGTATTTACACCGACGATGGAGTGCTTGGTTGGGGTGCTGGCAGTTGGGCGACAACGACTGCTGAGGATGCACAAGGCATACTCAATCAAAATCCGTTTGATCTCTTGAATTCTGAAGACGGTATCGCTCCCGAATTCCGTGGGCTTGAAAACGCACTCTGGGATACTATCGGCAAAATCCTCGGCAAGCCAGCTTATCAGCTGATTGGCGGCGATGTCTTCTCAAACGGGTTGCCTGCTTACGACAGCACTATCTATTTCAACGATCTCCTCTACGAGACGAAAGCCGAAGGTCTCAAGCGAATTGAGAGCGATGTCAAAAGCAGTCTCGCCAACGGGTTTACCGCATGCAAAATGAAAATAGGACGCGGTAACCACCTCATGGAACGCAAAGCCGGTCTACAGCGAGACATAGAGCTCGTCCAACTTGCGCGTAGTACCGCAGGCGAAGGTTTCAATATCCTTGTTGATGCGAATAACGCATACACCTATGACGAAGTCATCACTTTCCTTAATGAAACAAGCGATTGCAATGTCTTTTGGATTGAAGAGATGTTTGACGAGGATGTTGAGTTATATCGCAACCTAAAGGCTTTCATCCAAGAGAAGGGTTTGAAGACGTTCATTGCTGATGGCGAGACTCGGACACGTGACCCGCTCGAATTTTACGACCCCTTCTTTGAAGCAGGTGTGATTGATGTCATTCAGCACGACATGAAAGGACTGGGTGTTACGGGGTGGCGGCGGCTTGCCGATATGGCTGCTGCCCACGATGTCCAGTGTGCGCCGCATAACTGGGGCTCTCTGCTCGGTTTCTATCTCAGTCTCCAATTCGGCAAAACCATTCCCCATTTCCTCTATGGCGAAGTCGCAACGCTCACAAGTGATGTTGTTGATACTTCTAACTACGATTTCACAGGTGGCACGTTCACAGTCCCAGATACCCCTGGGCTTGGGTTGTCGCTTAATGAAGATGTGTACGATGACCGTTACGCCGGAAACGAGGATTGGCTGGTATCCTAATGAAGAAAGTTCTCGTTGCAATGAGCGGAGGCGTAGACAGCTCCGTCACCGCCGCCATGATGGTTGACGCAGGGTATGATGTCACCGGCATCACCATGCGCCTCGGCGCGCCTGATACAATTGAAGTAGAACCTGAGCGTCCCAACTGCTGCTCACTTGAGGGCATTGAGGATGCCCGCCGCGTCGCCACACAACTCGGCATCCCCTTCTACGGCGTGAACTACGAGGACGCTTTCCGTGAACAGATTATTGACTATTTCGTAGATGAGTACCTCGTCGGGAGAACCCCCAGTCCGTGTATGGTATGTAACAGGGAGCTGAAGTTTGGTAGGCTCCTTGACCTTGCCAAGACGTTGGAATGCGATGCCATCGCCACAGGACACTATGCTCGTGTTGAGCAACATCCAGAGACAGGTCGCTATCTCTTACGCAAAGCACGCGATGTCAGCAAAGACCAGTCCTATTTCCTTGCCGCGCTCACACAGGAGCAATTACAATGTGCCCTGATGCCTCTCGGTGAATACACGAAATCTGAGGTCCGCGACCTTGCCCGAAAGTATCAGCTCCGCACCGCCGAAAAGATTGAGAGTCAGGAGCTCTGCTTTGTGGCTGACACTAACTATAGACGTTTCCTCCAAGACAGGGTCCCTGAAAAAATTCAGGGCGGCAATATTGTGGACCAGGAAGGCAACGTTCTCGGTAAGCATGACGGTGTGCCGTTTTATACCGTCGGTCAGCGACGTGGATTAGGCATTGCAGTCGGCAAACCCCTCTACGTGACGCAGCTCAACGCAAAGAAGAATACCGTCGTTGTCGGTGAATCCGATGCACTCCTTGAGGACACCATGTACGTTGAACGCATCAACCTCATCGCCATTGAAAAGTTGACAGAACCGATCCGCGCCCACGTTAAAGTTCGCTCTCGTGATGATGGTGGTCCGGCGACCATCTCCCCTATCAGCGATACAGAAGTCGTCGTTCAGTTTGACGAACCCCGTCGTGCGATTACTCCGGGACAAGCCACCGTCTTTTACGACGACGAATACGTCCTCGGCGGTGGTTGGATTGTAGACCCTCGCGACAAATGAACGCAAGACTCATCTGCCTCCTCGGTCCTACAGCAGTCGGCAAAACGGAGATAGCGATTCAACTCGCGCAACGCCTCAATGCCGAGATTATCTCCGTTGATTCCCGCCAAATCTATCGACAAATGGACATCGGTACCGCCAAGCCAAACCCCGAAGAACAACAAGCAGCACGGCATCATCTTATAGACTGCGTAGATATTTCCCAATCTTTTTCCGTTGCTGATTATCAACGCCTCGCAGACACAGCAATCGCCGACATCCAAAACAGAGGCAAACGTGTATTACTTGTCGGCGGTGCCGGGCTTTACTTCCGAGCAATTGTTGACGGCTTGTTTGAGGGACCCGGCGCAAATCCTGCGCTCCGTGAGCGGCTTGAGGGGGAAGCAGCACAACACGGTGTTGATGTCCTCCACCAACGGCTCCGTGCCTGTGATCCAGTGTCTGCTGACCGTATCCACCCCAACAACATCATCCGCGTCATCCGTGCCTTGGAAGTCTATGAATTGACCGGCACCCCTATGTCCGTACTCCAACAGCAGTGGCATCCAGAGAAACAACGTTATCCATTTATCGCCTTCTGCCTGACGATGCCGCGCGCCCTGCTCTATCGTCGTATTGAGCAGCGTGTTGATATAATGCTTGCAAATGGGTTAATCGCCGAAGTCGAAGCGTTATTAGCAGCGGGCTATTCCCGTGATACCGTTGCCCTCCAAAGTTTCGGTTATAGAGAGTTGATAGCGTATCTGGACGGGGAGTGTACGTATATGGAAGCCGTCGCGCAGTTGAAACAGAACACCCGTCGCTTTGCCAAACGGCAACTCACATGGTTCCGCAAAGACACCCGCCTTGAATGGATAGATCGGGAATCCACACCGGATGTCGTTGCCTACGTCTTGGAAAGAATTGAGCGCTAATTGTAGTTTGTGTCGGTTTCAGTTGTAGGAGCGAGTGTTTTTGCTTGGGGTGTTTTTGCGAATCAACACGGAATGCGCGTGTGGCATTCCGTGGGGTATTTCTGCGTATTGCTTGGGGTGTTTTTGCTTGGGTGTTTCTGCGTATTTCTTCATGTTCGCGATCTTGCGTCCTCATTTCTTGACTTCATCAAACCGGTGTGATACAATAGCGCAAAGGAGAAAAAAATGAGACGTTTTGGGACACAGGGTCCCGTTAATCCTCAAGAGCACTACATAGTTTCACGCCCCGAGGAGATCGCAGATTTCATTGAACGGGTCAAAGAAGGCAAATATATCGTGCTCTTTGCCCCGCGCCAAACGGGCAAAACGACTTTCTTTCAGGCTGCCGTAGAGACACTTGTTGCCGATTCTATGGCGATTGCTGAAACCGATGCTACCGATCAAGAGACAACCTATTTCCCAATCCAACTGAATTTTGATGTATACAAAAATACAAGTGTTCCTAATTTTTACAGAAATTTGTGTGAAGATATCCGCGAGGAAATTGAGAACGCCTTCCAGCGGCGTGGCATTGTGGTACCTGGGGCGTTAAGCCAACTGTTGGCGGATGTCCATCTCACAGATCACCACGCGATGCGGAGGTTTTTTAGAAACCTTTCACGTCTGTTAAGCCACCAAAGGTTTGTCCTCATCATAGACGAATTTGATGGCATTCCGCAAGCTGCCGTGAGCGATTTTCTTCACACACTCCGTCATATCTACATTGCCGGTAAACCCCGATGCCCACACAGCGTCGGCATCATCGGTGTCAAAAGTATTGCCCAGCTCAACTATGACCGTTCTATCTCTCCGTTCAACATCCAAGACGAATTCCATCTCCCTAACTTCACACTTGAGCAGGTGCAGGAACTCCTTGGGCAATATACCGCCGAAGTCGGACAAGCCTTTGTCCCGGAAGTTATAGCGTCTATCCATAAACAGACTGCCGGGCAGCCCGTCCTTGTCAACCGCTTTGCCCAGATTCTCACCGAAGAGCTGGACATTCCCAAAACCGAACCGATTACCATGACACACTTTTCAGAGGCACACACAGAGCTCCTTCATGGACAGAACACGAACATTGAGCATCTGACAACCAATATCCGAAAAAATCCGCGTTTTGAAAGCGTTCTCATGCGGATTATGGCACGAGATGAGGGTGTAGACTTCAATAGGGACGATAATATCATCAGTGAACTTGCCACTTATGGAGTCATCAAAAGAGCCGCTGACGGTATGTGTGAAATTCTCAACCCAATTTATCTCTATCGTATTATGAGAACCTTTAAACCGACAGTGAATGGGCTGGAGCATGCGTACCTTCCCACTGGGAGTAATGAGGACTTTCTCAATTATATTACGCCAACCGGACGCATTGATATGGGGGCGTTACTTGACAACTTTCAGGACTTCATCGCCCGCGCGGGTTTTAGAATTCTGCAAGTCCCGGATACTCCACAAGAGTCCGTCGGCAGACATCTCCTTCTCGCCTATCTTGATCAGTTCGTTAAGCTTATCGGTGCCGTTATGCATATTGAGGTCCAGACAGGTCGTGGCAGGATGGACCTTATCATCACCCATAGCCAGCGGAAATACATCGTCGAAACAAAAGTCTGGAGAGGCGAAAATCGTTATCAGACAGGTAAAAAGCAGCTGGTTCAGTACCTGAAATTGGAGGGACAGACGGAGGGATATTATATAGTTTTCGACCATCGCGAAGACCCAGAGCCACGGGTAGAGACAGAGACGTTGGAAGGTTTGACAATTCGGAGTTACGTCATTCCTGTCATACAAGAACCCCCTTCAGGGACCCTATAATCATATCAATTTTCCCAAATAAAATAGCAGGCAGAAATACATGAAAAACAATCAAACCGATTTCCTCCGCATCGGGCAACAAAAGGGCTATATTGAACTCCTCAACGAAGGAACAACAATTCACTATATCGCGCCCGATAAAAAATACAGATTCACCGACCCCGAAGAAAAGGTCCGCGCAAGATTTTACGTTGAGCTAATCGAACATTTTCAATACTCCCAAAATCGCATAGATTTAGAGGTCCGCGTTCCACGCAGAACCCCGTCTGATCTCGCCGATATTGTTGTTTTCCAAGACGATGGCAAGAAAGATCCTTTCATCGTAGTTGAATGCAAAAAGGACGAAATTTCTGAGGCAGAATTCAAGCAAGCGATTGAACAGGCTTTTGGTAACTGTAACTCTCTGCGTGGGCATTACGCCATTGTGGTTGCAGGAAATACCCGTAGATCCTTTGATGTCGAAAATTATAAATCGGGTGAACGCACAGAGAATATCATCGCCGATCCGCCGATAGGATACGGCAAAGTTCAAGAATGGCGGTATCTAAAAGGTGTCCCTCGTTCAGAAC
>VXZL01000574.1:0-6390 GCA_009845505.1 Candidatus Poribacteria bacterium
ACCACACGACACCGTGCGGTGATGTGATACAGATGACATTTGCGAGATCGCACGGTCCGAGGCAGCCTTCGCTGATTGTCAATGTTATTGAAGCGGACAGCCGCCTGTTCCGCCACTCCTGTTTGAGCCATTCAACCGGTACAGGCGGTTTCCGTTTCTCTGTCACGCCACAACAACACCCCTTACAGACCAGTATATGCACTAAGACCCGCCGCCTTGATGCCAGCTTGGGCGACGATTCGATTCTATCTGCTCTCATACCTTTTTCCTGCATACTGTTCAAATCTCCTCTTGGCGTTGCTGATGATATTCCTCTATTATCTGAGCTTGATGTTTATCAATCGCTTCTAGGCTGTGAAATCAAGTATTCGACGAGTTCATGCCACTTTGCAGCCATCTCGTGTGCAGGAATACGTTTCTTCTTCCATGCGTCAGTACACCGTTGGCGATAGTCAAGTCCGTATTCAGAAATAATCCACTGCTCGTAGTCGCCTATCCATGCGAGACCTTGAGTGAGCAAGTTGAAAACGCTATGCCACGCATCCACATCACGTGGATGCGTAAGTTCAGGGAGTTGCTCCGGTTTCCATATAGGCAACGAAAAATCGACTGCTGCTGTCTGTTTGGGCGCGAATTTGTAACGCTGCAAGAAAAGCCCTCCTCGGTCCCCGTCGCCATAGAAAAACCCGAATCCCCATAAAATAGCTCGGCTTCTGCCAGAGCCACGCCACTCATAAGCGGTACTTCCGTGCTTGCCTTCCGGCGGTCGATGTTTGGTAAAACCGTAGGCGAGCAAAGCATTTCCGTCTGCTCGGCGAATCTCCTGTCCCCAACACCACAACTGTTGGTCCAACAGTGCCGTCGCGATCTTCCTGACCTTGTTCAATGCCCCTAACCAACACGCAGATGCGTCGTCAGTTCTGCCAGACATGACTTATTCCTCCATAAGAAGCGGCTTCTACTTCTTCTCAAGATCCCGAAGCAATTCAAAAGCGGTGTCAAGAATTGTCGGTTTCTTTTTAGTATACCGATTCATCACTACCCAATGCCATTCAAGGGTAGTGATGAATTTTATCGGCACTTATTTCAAAATAACCATCCGCTTCATCTGATGGAAAGATGGCGTGGACAATCGGTAGAAATAAACACCACTTGAAACCGGCTCACCCACATCGTTTCGACCATCCCAATAGGCCGCACGTGCCCTGCCTTGATAGAAACCCGCTGGCTTGAAGCCAATCGAAAGCGTTCGCACCAGGTGCCCTGTCGTATCGTAAATTGATAGCGTCACAGGGGCTGACTCCGAAAGGCGATAAGGTATCCACGTTTCGGGATTGAACGGGTTGGGATAATTCTGCAACACCAGGTTCTGCTCGGGTATGCCGATCCCCGTAAGTGTAATCGGGAGAACAGCGTTTGCGAGTGCCTCTGGTGTCACGACGAAATTCAGTTTCTCCGAAGCGATCTCTCCGGTCGCATCCGCAACGGTGACTTCCAGTGTGTCGCCGGCCTCGACGACGCTCTGTCGGGAGAGATCAGCGGTCGCTGCGGCAAAATAGCCGCCGCGCACACGATTCGTCATCATCGCGTTCGTCCGCAGGTTTCGGACAGTGACCAGGTAGCCATCAAGGTTCTGCACACCTTCTAATTGTCCGCTGACAACGAACGCCCAAGTGTTATTTTGCGTGTCCATTGCTCTTGCGATCGGTGCTGCAGGAACTGGTGGTTGATTCGTCCACGGTGCCCCGACAAAGGCGACCTGTCGGGCGTGTGGCACGTTGACGATGTATCCCTTTGCGCCTTCAATTGGGAACCCGTTGTCTGGTGCATCGGGTGTCCAGCCAACGAACTCTTGGTTGACATCATCAAGTTTAATGACCGTCGTTGCGCCAATCATCTCCGCCAACGACCGAGCGTTCATCGGCGTGCGAGGTTTCAGCGGTGCGGAGATCATGTTCAAGCCTTCGGAGAGAGAAGCGTAGTAGGCGTGACTGAAGTCCTCTCCGTCGGCGACAGGTTCATGGCTATGTTCGGCGTCACCTGCTGGCGCAGGTCCCAGCGGGGCAACCCAACCCAACGCTGTCATATTCAAGGGCTGCCCCTCAACAGAAAATGTCCTGCTCACGGATACTGTCTCAAGGTCAACCTCAAGAATCTCACCGGCATTGGGATCGCTGACATAGGCGAACCCACTACCGACAGTCAGCGCGGGACGGAGACCTTCCACATCACTGAAATCTGCAACCACTTGTGTCGATCCGAGCAGCGTCCAATCGCTTGGGTTGAACACCTGCAACAGACCGTCAACGGTCAGCACTGCTAACTTATCCCCATGTTCCTTCTCAAAATCGAAACCTCTATAGGCTGCCGGCAGTTGCTGAATGTCGTTCGGATCAAGCTCGGTCGAATCTGGATAGATACGGACGAGGGCTCTGTAGCCCGGTTCCGGGTTGCTACCGTAATTACCGATGGCAAACGGCTGAGCGTGATGAGACCTGACGATGCTCGTTCGCAGACCGTCAGGATAAGCGATCTTGTGTGCGGAGAACAGACCGGTCACTGGGTCGTGGGTCATCACAAAAACGCCACCATCCCCCGTGCCATCCTCACGTTTCTCATTACAGCCAGCTATGAAATGTTCGCCGACTATCGTTTCGCCGTGCATACCGAGGCAGGATGCTTGGAAATCTTCCTTGTCGTTGAACGTTTGAACAATATTTCCGTATTCATCAACTACCGCAAAGCCGCTCGGAAGTGAGCCGAACTCACGGTCAGGATCGGGGAGCGAGAAAATTATCTTGCCGCCGTGCACCGGTGCTCCGACACCGTGCTGCGCCGCAGAGGTCAATATGAGCGTGTCCGGGTTGGGTAAGAACAAATCTTCCTCGCGCACAGTGACGTTTTTTGAATCCACACCCTCACCAAAATTGCCATCAAAGTGGATGTTAACACGCCCTTCGTGGGAAACAAAGTGAATTGGTCTTTGCGAGTTTGCGAGTTCGCCGGTAAGGTTGAACGGCAGCAAGCTCGGTCTGCCTTTCTCCTTATCGAAATGATCGCCGTGCGCTTCCAGGTACAGACCGGAGTCGATGAAATTAACGCTATTGTCACCAGCTTGAACAGCGACTGCAATGCGACCGCTTTCGGTCGTGTAAACACGCGCGGCCCCTTCCACCATGAAGGTTTCTATCACTTCTCCATTGTCAAGTTCAATAAGTTGGAGTAAACCGGTTTCGCCATCTGCGACAAGTAACCGACCCAGCGGCTCCTCATGCTCATCATCATACTCTTGTGCAATGGCTTGCATTGAGAGGATCGAACAAGACATCAAAAACATAAGCAGCGCCAGTGTGGCTCTTATGCCAGTAACCATAAATCGTGAAATAGCGACAGAAAAGTCGCGCTGAAAAAAGTAAGTAAACAATGTATTCTCCAAGTTTTTTTAAATATAGAATTATACTTAACGGCGAACATGCCACGCGAAACGTATAAAATGCGTGTTTGACATGTCGCGAGTAACGAATGCTTTGCGTAATAGATGTGCTTATGGACATCCTGAAAGCCGACCACGCATGGGTCCACAATCAGATAGCGTCTACGACAGAAACGCTACGATACGTTACAAAGCATCGGTGTACAAAGCGCGGGGGCGTGATATGGAACCCCGCGATCTTTGTACAATCAAGGATATAAAGGAAAAACAAAATCTGCCTTTAAAAGGCATAATTTGCGAGTTGAGTGGAGAATACAGGTGGGGCACGACTTCGCGTGTGGATGACCGGTTTTAGGGGTATAAAAGTGTCTTCATAAAGTCGGAGTATCGTATGAAAGCAGAAGGGTGCGTCAAGTGCAAAGGGTTCAACCTCGAAACTGACGTGCTGGTTGCAAAAGGAACAGGCTGTGCAGGTATCTTTGCTCTGCGAATGTTCGGTAGGACAATGCTGGCAATGCGAATGTCCGGTATGATCATGTGTCAGTTCGATGAGACCCAGCAGCACGACGTAGAAAAATAAACCTGCGAAAACACAGATTTTCAAACTACGTCCAAATATTAACTTGTTGGGAAAAGTCGTGCTGTTTCTCATACACCAGTACCTATGGTTATGCTGAAAAAAAATGCGTGCCAATGAATTTGCGATAAATTATAGCACGCGATTGTGTCAATGTCAAATAGAACTTAAAAAGTTGATTCGGATTATTCCTTATGTTTATCAATTGCTTTTAGGTTGTGAAAGCAAGTATTCGACGAGTTCATGCCACTTTGCAGCCATCTCGTGTGCAGGAATACATTTCTTCTTCCATGCGTCAGTACACCGTTGGCGATAGTCAAGTCCGTATTCAGAAATAATCCACTGCTCGTAGTCGCCTATCCATGCGAGACCTTGAGTGAGCAAGTTGAAAACGCTATGCCACGCATCCACATCACGTGGATGCGTAAGTTCAGGGAGTTGCTCCGGTTTCCATATAGGCAACGAAAAATCGACTGCTGCTGTCTGTTTGGGCGCGAATTTGTAACGCTGCAAGAAAAGCCCTCCTCGGTCCCCGTCGCCATAGAAAAACCCGAATCCCCATAAAATAGCTCGGCTTCTGCCAGAGCCACGCCACTCATAAGCGGTACTTCCGTGCTTGCCTTCCGGCGGTCGATGTTTGGTAAAACCGTAGGCGAGCAAAGCATTTCCGTCTGCTCGGCGAATCTCCTGTCCCCAACACCACAACTGTTGGTCCAACAGTGCCGTCGCGATCTTCCTGACCTTGTTCAATGCCCCTAACCAACACGCAGATGCGTCGTCAGTTCTGCCAGACATGACTTATTCCTCCATAAGAAGCGGCTTCTACTTCTTCTCAAGATCCCGAAGCAATTCAAAAGCGGTGTCAAGAATTGTCGGTTTCTTTTTAGTATACCGATTCATCACTACCCAATGCCATTCAAGGGTAGTGATGAATTTTATCGGCACTTACTTGAAACCCCTCACTTACATCATCTCGACCATCCCAATAGGCCGCACGTGCCCTGCCTTGATAGGACCCCGCTGGCTGGAAGCCAACGGGTTATAGTTCTGATTTCCCAATCAAAGCATGTACAATCGTATCAATATTATATCGGATCATGCCCATGTAGGTACCTTCAGGTGTTCCCTCGTTTCCCATAGCATCTGTGAAGAGCACACCCCCAATTTTCACATCAAATCCTTTTGACTTCACAGCGGCTTTCACCGCTTCGAGACTCCGTGAAGAGACGGATGACTCTACAAACATAGCAGAGATACGCCGCTCCGCAATGAACGTCGCCAATTCCTGTACATCAGCGATACCGACTTCTGTCGCGGTGCTAATCCCTTGTAATCCGCGCACCTCAAACCCGTACGCCTTTCCGAAGTAGTTAAAACAGTCGTGCGCCGTCACAAGGACGCGTTGCTGAGCTGGGACGCGTTCCACTTGCGACTTTACGTATGTGTCGAGTTCTGTGAGTTCCATGAGGTAGCGTTCGGCGTTGCTTCGGTACAGGACAGTATTATCGGCATCGAATTCACTCAGGGCATCGCGAACCTTTCTAACCGCTTGCATCCAAAGCTTCACGTCGAACCATAGGTGCGGATCGTAGAGTCCCTCGTATTCTGGGGGGGTTAGCAGCAGACTCCGATCTACAGCGTCTGTTACGGGGACTGTCAGCCTGTCCTCCGACATCTTCGCAAGGATGTCCACCATTTTTGCTTCAAGGTACAGCCCGTTATAGAAAATAATGTCTGCTGAACCGAGTCTTTGAACATCTTTAGGTGTTGGGTTGTAAAAGTGTGGGTCTACGCCAGGTTCGACCATGCCGGTCACCTCAACGCGCGGACCGCCAACATTTTTAACAATATCAGTAATCATACCGATCGTGGTAACAACGCGAAGTTTATCGCCTGTGGCAGCATCCGGTTGTCCCTTCGGATCACAGCCAGCCCATACCAGTATACCTATTAAACACACTGAAATGTATATTTTCTGCATAATTTTATACACCTTCCGGCTCGCATGTTAAACAGGTCTTACAGAGGTGCCGATTCACGAGATGCGCCGATGCGAGTAAAACGCCGCCGATACTGTAAAAGACCACTTCAAAAGTGCCTTCAACGGCTGTCTGAGCGGTAGCGATGAATGCTAACGCCGCTATCAGTACCAAAAACGCTCGCCAGTTTCGGTGGCGTCGAACCCCCCACGCTAAACTCCCAACTGCCAATCCAATTGCCGCAAGGATAAGGACCAATTCAACACGCTCATTCGCAAGGAAACTCAACCCAATTAAAGGCAAAACTGTCCCTAAAAGCGGCATTGCCAAGCAATGAATCGCGCATGCGACAGGGAGACACGCCGCGCATGCGACAGAGAGACACGCGCCCGTCGTATCTG
>VXZL01000574.1:6400-6959 GCA_009845505.1 Candidatus Poribacteria bacterium
GTTAAAATATCTTTTCAATTTCATCTCCTTAGAAAATCGAGGACGTAGCAGTATGATAGAAATCATCGCCCACGTCCTACAATTTTAAAAATTAAGCTTATACAAGAGTTTCACATTCCGTCCCGGTTCCGGCATTGCTGCTTTGATGCGGGACAGATGTTCACGATACGTTGTATCAAAGAGGTTTTCAACCTCGAAAACGACCATGTTCTCAAGCTGCCACCACGAAAAATTGAGATAGCTGCCGATATCATAGACGAGATAGCCGTCTGTGGGTTCCTCAAATTCACCGAGTCGGGTCTGGCTGCCTGAAAAACGGGATGCGACATACAAATGCAACGGGGCAGGCGTGTAGCTGATGGCAAATTTACCGTTGAGGGGTGGGACACGCTCTAATGGTCGCCCATTGGTTTGAATCGTTCCGTTGACGTAACTCATATTGAGCTGAAGATGAATCTGTGAGAGGATCTCACCACCTATCTGGATTTCAGCCCCATCCATCATAACGTCGTGTCCCATGTATTGATAAATCCACAACCATCCTGCTGCGCCGCTGCCC
>VXZL01000477.1 GCA_009845505.1 Candidatus Poribacteria bacterium
CATCAAGACAGAGGAAAGGAGCTGCTCATGAAACGCACATATCAACCGCATCGTCGTAAACGGAAAAATAAATTTGGGTTCCGTAAGCGCATGTCTACGCGGTATGGAAGACAAACGATCTCGCGCCGCCGCGCGAAGGGACGGAAGGTCCTGAGTGCCTAAGTTAGCTGAACTGACTGGAAGAAAACGCAAATGCCCCGAACATTTGAACTGCCTCATTTCTACCACAGTCCGATCATATCCGTCGTAAAACACGCCCGCCGAGAAACTGATGCCCGAAAGCGGGACCTTTCCCCTACGTTATTGGACTTTGGACCTGTCCGCTTTAAGATCGCGCGCCACTTCGGTTTCTGTTACGGGGTCGAAAATGCCATTGAAATCGCCTACCGAGCGTTGGCAGAAAACCCCGATAAACGCATCTTCTTGTTGTCTGAAATTATTCACAATCCCCACGTGAACGAAAATTTAAGGGAGCGAGGGGTCCGGTTCCTGATGGATACTGCTGGCGCGTCGCTGCTCCCTTTCGACATTTTGATGCCCGATGATGTCGTTATTGTTCCCGCATTCGGAACTACGCTTGAAGTCGAGCAGTCTCTTAAAGAGCGAGGCGTTACCCTCACGGCTTATAATACAACCTGTCCATTTGTTGAGAAAGTTTGGCGGCGGAGTGAAGAGATTGGCAAACAGGATTATACCGTTGTTATTCACGGAAAACGGTACCATGAGGAAACGCGCGCGACGTTTTCCCACGCCCAAGCAAGCGCGCCTGTTGTCGTGGTTCGCGATCTTGAGGAAGCACGGGCGTTAGCAAGCGTCATATCGGGTGAAAAAGGCACTGACTTCTTCTTTGAGAAATTCGCCGATCGTTTCTCTCCGGGCTTCGATCCGACCGTTCATCTCAAACGCATTGGTGTTGTCAATCAAACGACTATGCTTGCCACCGAAACAGAAGCGATTGCGGATTTGCTACGAGAGGCTGTCGGAAAAACGTATAGCGATGCCGAAGTATCTACGCATTTTGCTGATACGAAAGACACCCTCTGTTATGCGACAAAAGAAAATCAGGATGCTACACTCGCTCTCATTGCTGATGGTGGTGATGTCGCAGTTGTTGTCGGTGGATACAACTCTTCTAATACCAGCCATCTTGTGGAGCTCTGCCAACAGCATCTCCCTACCTATTTTGTCCGAAATGCAGACGAACTGCTCAGTCCCAAACAGATCCGCCATCTTGACTTAGAAACAAAAACGGTGCAGATTACAAAAGGTTGGCTTTTTGAGACGGTCGAGGTACCAGCGTTAGAAACGCCTATTGATGTTGTCCTGACCGCCGGTGCTTCTTGTCCGGATGTCCTACTTGATGAGGTGCTGCAGAAAGTTGTCGGGTGGTTTCCAAACACGCGTCCTGTTGAAGAGGTTTTGGAACCGTATAGCACGCTTTAAGGGTAGAGTTCCAAATCTCTATAGTGCTGATAGCGTTTTCAGTAATACTGATGTTTGTGAGGGTGTACCGGTGCTGATTCGGACGTGGTCTTGCAGGCGTGGCGTGTTAAAATATCGGATGAGAATGCCCTGCTCGGCTAACGCTGCTTTCAATTCCGCTGCATCTCTGCCGATGACTCGCGATAAGATGAAATTCGCCTCGCTCGGATACGGCTCCAAAAAGTCGAATTCCTGTAATGCTCGGTAAAGCCTTCCGCGTTCTTCTACAATTTTTTTCACATTCTCCCGCAAGTAATCCACATCCGACAAGGAAACCAGTGCCGCTGTCGCGCCAGCAACGTTTACATTGTAGGGCTGCTTAATCTTCAGCAAATGTGAAAGGATCCATTGCGGAAAGACCCCATATCCGACCCTTAATCCTGCCAATCCTGCCCACTTGCTGAATGTCCGAAGCACAATCAGGTTTTCGTATGCTAAAACCCAATCCGCGCGACTCCCGCCAGCGAATTCAATATAGGCTTCATCTAGGACAACGATTAATGGCAGCTCCAAGAGCCGCCGAAAACACGCATCGTCAAGCGTCCCGCCGTCAGGATTGTTTGGACTGGTAATAAAGATGATTTTGAGGGTACTGTCGTTGTTAGCCAGCGTGACTATTGATTCAAGGTCTAACGAAAAATCCGCTTTTCGCGCAACATCGATTGTGCTGCCACCGTTAAGTTCTGTGTCAAAGCGATACATTCCGAACGTTGGTGGGCAGTTAATGACTGCATCCCCAGGAGCGATGAATAACCTAATGATGAGATCAATGAGTTCGTCCGCGCCATGCCCAACAACGATATGGCTTTCATCAATACCTGTGTATTGACCGAGTGCCTGACGGAGCGATGTGCTGTCCGGGTCTGGGTATATGTGATAATACGTTTCGCTTGCCAACGCTTGATGTACACGCCGTGAGGGTCCATAAGGGTTCTCGTTCGCATCAAGTTTAATGATGTTTTCAGGAGTAATACCGAGGCGTTTACTCAGGACATCAAACGGAACAATCGGCGTATAGGGTGCCATGTCTGCAATGTCTGTGCGAATGAGGTTTTTATATACGATTTTGGAGAGCATTTTTGTGTTAATGGTTGTTGATTATCGGTTGTTGGTTAAGAAGACTTTGGTAACAATCTACCCTTGTTGAAACGCCCAAGTTAAGGTGGATTGTTACATGTTGCCTCTTAACTAACGACTGACAACCGACAACTACTTGCTATTGATTCGGGTTGGGTGAGGTTCGGACCTCAACGGCTTTCGGTGTCAACGCGCCGAGTGGCGTTTCACCGTTTAGCACGCGCACAAAATCGTCTACCGTCATATCTGCCACGCGTAGGTTGGAATCTTCCGTTCTACCAGCGATATGCGGTGTGTGGACGACGTTATCCCTATTGCGCAATTCGTCATCGATAGGGACGGGTTCGATGTCGTAAACGTCGAAGGCACCAGCGAGTTCGTCTTTTACAATCCGTTCCCGCAACGCTTCCATGTCCACAGCGTGTGCCCGCGTAATCACAACAACCAGACTGCCTTTCCGCAGATGATTGATACGTTCTCGATTCAACAGATGTCGCGCTGACGGGGTCGGTGGGACCGCCACAAACACGATATCTGAGGTATCCGCAAGCGTGTCCATATCCGTACGTTGCACATCCCACTCTTGAAGGAGTTCGTCCGGGACGTACGGATCAAAACCCCTCACCGTTGCCCCGAAAACCCGACACCATTTCGCGATTTTTCCACCAATTTGCCCGAGTCCAATAACCCCGATGTTTTTCGTGCCGAGGTCGCCGTTAACAAAATCAGGATCGTCACAGAACTGGTGTGCAGCAGGGAGTTTATCGAGTGGGCCCCCGCTTTCCCGTGCGTTGAGTGAACTCCACATCGGGTTTTCCCAATCCCACAATTTTTCACGATTTGCCATCCGCAGGTGCCACTGTGCTGTGCGGCGCAGCGAAGACAAAGCGAGACCGAAAGCACATTCTGCCACGGATTGCGACCATGCTCGCGTCGATTCAATAACTGGGATCCCGCGTGCCTGAAGTGCCTGATACGGGATACCGTGTCCGGAGTTATCTGTCATCGCGCCAAGCACTTTGAGTTTTGGGGCTGCTGCGATACAGGCTTCAGTCAGGTTTCCACCGAAGTGAGATATTCCGATCGTTTCACTTAAATCGATCTGTTCATGGATAGGATCTCGGCTGTCGGTGTTGAGAACAAGTGTTACGCCGAGTTCTTCTAACCGGCGCACCATCTGTTCGTGTACAAAGGGCCAAGAAATCTCTAAGTTAGAATAACGCGTGAATACAAATTCAGGGCTTGCCATTTTTTTAACTACTCCTCTCGGGCGATGCCTCCGTTGTCGGCATCCGGGGAATGCCATGTGGCATTCATACCGTTGATTTTCTAAAATTAGAACAAGCTGCTTTAGGTCATGAATGCTTTTTTAACAATTGAAATACTGCAAGGACATCGTCCGTAGCAGCTCAGATTAATCATTTAAAAACCAATACGCAGATGCGGTCCAGTGGGGTATCTGCCCATGCGCGCACCGTAGAGCGCGAATCCATCTTTCGCTTCATAAAGGACTGTTAGCGTGTCTGATGCACCGTTCAAGACATCTGATGCCTCAAACTTGATATTGTAAAGATAGCCGTAAATGCCTGGTTCTCCGTGGATGTAAGAGAGGACACCGCGGGCATCGGCTGGACAATCGGGAATGCGGATCGTGTCTATTTCAACGCCATTGACAGAGATCGTTACATCCGATGGATGTTTCTCCGGCTCCGTTTGACGGGCACCACTATACGCGCTGGAGGCTTCAAAAATGAGTTCCATTTCTGCAACCTCTGCTGGATTAAGTCCCTCTGGCAATGAGATCTCATATTCGACATAACCGCTCCCAACTCCAGAGAAAAGTTGTTCACGCTTTGTTGATTCCTCCCAAGAGGATGCGGATATGTTGTCAGGGACGTAGTTGAGCGTAATTTGTTTTGAACCACTTGATTCGATTGGGGCGACCGCCTCTACGAAGTGCTCGAAGTTGATGAAGTTACGGGCGACAATAGTACCTGTGCCATCTGTTACCCAGATATGCAATGTGCCGACTGCCGGATGGATGTCTGGTACGACAAGTTCGAGTTCATGCACCTGCTCCACCTGATATTGTGGGAATGGAATCTCAACTTTTCCTGAGACACATCCCCGTGTAACGTGTCCAGTTGCTGACATTGTGTCCAGTTGCCAGTGAAGGGTTGTCTCTGTAATGGTTTTATGTGAGAAGTGGCTCGCGTAGATGTCGGCTTTTATCCGTTCACCCGGCGCAACCGTTTTACCCGGCGGATAGTCGATAGCGATAAAGTCAAGTGTATTGATATCGAGATAGTCATATCCGAATGCCTTTATCGATCGGTCGTAGTTCATGAAACCGTTGTGCTCCCACTCGATGTCCTGCAACTCTGTGTAGATGTAGCCGCAGATTTTCGGATGGAGGCGGAGTTCGTTGGTAAGGTATTTGAAACACCAAGAGACATCCTTATCCCCCGCACCCGCTGAGATACCGCCGTATTCACTATTAATCAACGGCGCATCCGTCTGGACGTTACCACCAACGTAGTTAAACGCTGAACCCGGGTACGTCTCTTGGACAACGTTCGCGATGTGTTCCTTCGCTTGTTCATAATCATTAATGTAGAAGTGCCACGAATTGATGTCGGTTTCCACGTGGTCATATAGACATGGCGAGTTGTCCTCTATCAAACGCGTCTCATCTAAGGATTTAGCGAGGTGATACATCTCACGCACCCATTCCTGGCGTTCAGGCATCTCTTTATACTCTCTGCCACCGAGTCCCCACGTTTCGTTGAAATTGCACCATGAGATGATTGACGGATGATTGTAATCGCGCGCTATGTTCCCACGAAGCGTTTCTACAAACCGGGCTTGTGCTTCCTCCGTGTAACTCCCGAAGTTAGGAATATCACACATAAAGAGCATACCTAATTTATCAGCCCAGTAGTAAAGGCGCGGCTCGTCTACTTTAATATGCAAACGCAGGAAGTTGAACCCGAATTCCTTTGCGCGTTCGATGTCCCGTCGGATCGCTTCGTCTGTGAGGAAGGTGTATACGCCTTCTGGATTGAAAGACTGATTGAGAGCACCGAGCAGGTAAATAGGACGGTTATTGAGGTAGATATACTGATAGTCCCCACCCGGGGCTTTTGCAATCGAGACTTTCCGCATCCCAAAGTAGGTGAAAACTCTGTCAATCACAGATTCCCCTGCGGTCAACGTCAGTGTGAGGTTATAGAGGTGGGGTGTATCCACATCCCAGAGATGCAGGTGTTCTCGGGGAATATTAATAGGAATTGTAAGTGTAGTTTCCGCCCTTGTGCCTTTCACAACTTGGTCGGTTTCCGTTCCACCGACTGCTGCCCGCTGCCCGCTGCCCGCTATTTCTCCCATAGGAGAAACGCACTGATAGTTAAGCGTGGTTCCGGTGCTGACTTCTCCGTCAATAGTGATGTCAAGCGTGGCAGTGCTGTTGTCGATATCAGGGGTGATATGGCACTGCTTGATGTGCGTTGCATTTCTGGGTTCAAGGTAAACCGTCTGCCAGATGCCACTCGTGCGTTCGTACCAACCTATCTGTTTTCCAGCGAGCTGTTCACTGTGGTCCTGCGCGTCATAAGCACGAACGACGATGACTGTAGATGTGCCGGGTGTGAGTGCATCTGTGATGTCAAGTTCAAAGGGAAGGTATCCATTCTCATGTTCGCCGATGTATTCACCGTTTACCCAAACTTTTGCGTGCCAGTCTACTGCGCCGAAAGTCAGAATCGTCCGTTTTCCGTTCCATGTTTCTGGAACAGATACGGTTTTGCGGTACCATCCAATGGTGTGTCGAGGTGCTTCGCGGTAATTGCCGCTCCGCTCGATGCCGCCGCAGGTGACCTCTTCAGGTGTGAGATAGGCATTTTTGCTCAGGTAATTTTCGTTATCCGCTTGCGCTTCTTCTCCCCATGCTGCGAGGCTTTCCCAGGGATACGGAACCTGTATTTGTAATGTCCACGGTGAATCGGCAGTACATTCGAGGGTAAACCATCTATTTTGCTCGCCCGTATCATCTGGATCAAAAGCGAACTCCCACGTGCCGTTGAGGCATATCCAGTCAATACCTTCTGATGTGCCACGTTGAAAGTCAGGACGGGGATACTCTGGGCGGGGTATGTCTGTATTGTTTCCTGTCATATTTTTCCTTTGCTAATGGTTGTTGATTACTGGTTGTTGGTTATTGGTTGGGGCAGTTGCGTAGTACTTGAATTCCACAAGGTCGCTTGCCCATTAACCGAGAACCATTAACCGATAGCCAGTATACCATAAATCGCGTTTCTTTACAATTTTTTATGAAAAAAAATATTTGACATTTTTTGAGATGTAGGCTATAATTATGTTTCAGGAAGG
>VXZL01000571.1 GCA_009845505.1 Candidatus Poribacteria bacterium
CTCTGCGCTTTCGACGATTGTACAATAGCGGCGAGGGAAGACGATGTCTGCGTCTCGAAAGGAGCGAAATTTGAAAAAGATTTTCTTATAATTGCGGATAGCGTGCCGATGTCGGGTTGAAACCCTATCAAAGGGTTTCACTTTACGATTAACGATGACATCCAGTGGAAACTCTTGAATGCTAAAAGCAGGGATATGATGTTCATACTTGTAGTCCTTTTCCCATCTCGGTGCGTCTTCCCATAAATGGATACGACCGAGTTGGATGGGATACGGTGTATTGTTCTCAAAGATGATTGTGTTGCCTTCGGCACGACATCGCAAGCCTCGGTCGTCGCGAACATTGAGTTTGTCAAGATTCTTCTTAAATTCGCATTCATATTCCCATTCATCTTTATAACCGTTGTTGTCCTTATCCTTTACATTCATCAATGCGATGTGTTTGCTGTTATAGTCCTTGAGAGTAGCTGTATACTCCGTCTCGTCCTCACCAAAGCGGACTCGGACTTTAACGCGCGTGCCGATGAGGCGTTCGATGAGGCGTTCGTAGCTTTCTTGCTCCAAGTAACTGGTGGATTCGTCTTCAAGTTCTTGAAGTCTTTTTTCAAAGTCGCCGCCTGCTGCGGTTTGGTATGCTTCGTTGTAACTTGATAGTCGTGTTTTCGCGCCTCTCCTGAAACTGTTCCAGACCATGCTAATGGCTTCATCGAGTGCTTCCCTGAGGGCAATGAGCATGTTTCGGATTTTGCGTCCGATTTTGTAGAAGAGGGGTGGATGATAGACGCGTTCAAGTTCCCAGGCACGTTCGCGCAATTCGCTGGCGTTCATTGAGTCAAGATAACGGATGTAAGCAACAATTCCTGCGTCACGTTCCTCGTTGGTGAAGATATAACTTGGTGCGTGCCCGCGTTGACGCGACTCCTCAGAGATGATTTCCATGCCTGTGAACTCAAGTCGCATGGTACCTCGGTACCGCTGTCCATCCTTCATCTGGAAGACGACGTATTTGTCAAGCAGTTTCTTTAGGAGTTTGTCTTTCTTAAAAAGTTTGATCAGATACCCGACACTGCTTATCAGAAAGACGAGGACGATAACGCCAACGTAGACTTGCGAGTTTGCCCACCAGCTGCGTACCTGTTTCTGTGCTTCCTCGACGACATTTGATTCTTGTCCTATTGCCGGGGGTAAGAGGAAAAACAAAGCGAAAATTAGGACGAAGATGGATGTATTAATATGAGAGAACCGTAGGCGATGTCCTAAAAGGTTTGGTGTTTTTACGCTTTTAAACATCATGTGACTCCTCGGATCCGGTGCGGTTAGGAAACCGCACCTACCGGAATTAATGGATGCGTTCCTCGATTAATGGATGCGTACTCCGTTTTCAGTGGCGATTCGCCGGACATTCGCGTTCGCGAGCGGAATCTTCTCCGCGGGGAGGTGTTCTATGAGTCCGTAGCCATCGGGATAAAGTTCATCAAAACGCTTCAGTGCCACGCCGAGTTCCAATTCGCCTTCACCGGGCACTTCTTCATTCAGGTGAAGGACCAGACCGTTCTGTACGCTAATGTCTTTGATATGTGCCATGGGTGCGACGGGACCCATCACGTCAAAAATATGGTTGAGTCTCTCTTCGCTATTATAAACTTGTAATAGCGTTTGAAAATGGTTGACGAAATCCATAACAATGCGAAGTCGGTCGGAGCCGACACGTTCCACAACTTCTCGACAGATTTCTGGTGAACCCATAATTGAAACGGCATGTGTTTCCATTACGAGTGTCAATTCGTGTTGTTCAGCATGTGCTGCGATCGGTTTCAGCGTTTCAATCAAGCGTTCCATTGATTCTGGGAGATGATTGTCTCGATGCGATGTCCAAGCACCGTCAGGATTTAGGCTTCCCGGACGAAACAGGTAGTGGTGCGCGTTGAGAGAAGCCGCAGTTGCCATACCGCGTTGGACGCTTGCGATTGCGGCTTCGCGCACGGCGGCATCTGGGTGAAAAAGGCATTCCTCATAGGTGATGCCGAATTGCACGAGATCGAAGTTCGCATCTTCTAACATCCGCACGCAGCGCGAGCAGGCATCTGGTGGCACAGTCGGAATCTCCGCACTGCGGAAATGGAAACTTAAGCCGGTAAATTCCAGTGCCTTAATTTTTTCGATTTCATCCGATGTAAGTGTGCGGAAGTCTCCGCAGAGTCCAACAACACCAAGTCTCATAAAATTATACCTTCTTTTTTGTTTTAAACGCAAGACAAAGATGATCTGATGCACGGTTATTTGATTTTAAGGAATTGTGCTATGTCTGCTAACCTCCAACTCCTTTAAAAGATTTCTGGCGCGTTTAAGGTTTTTGGTGTCAAATCCTTCTGTGAACCAAGTATATATCGGCTCCAACACTGCATAAGCGTCTTGGTAGCGATTTTGCGCCATCCAGAGTTCGCATAAACTGAGAGCGGCTCGGAGTTCCCAAGATTTCGCGTTTTGTTGCCGTGCGATTGTCAATGCGTTTTGAAAGTAGTTTTCCGCTTGCTTGGTTGTGGTGCTTTCCTCGTTTGCGGTTTTGCTTTTCTTCGAGAGCATGAGATAGAGCTCGCCTTGTTGACGGGCGAGTTCGGCGGCGTGGGTTCGCTCTCCGGTTTGATTGACGATAGTGCGTGCGGAGTCAAGGGTCTGCAGGGCTAAACTCAGCTGTCCGGCACGTTGGTATGCTTGCGCGAGGCGGGCGAGAAAGAGCGGTAGAAGCATTTCAGCCCGCGTTTTTTTCCATGCTGCGATGCCTTTGCAGATCATGGCTATGCCTTCTTCTGAACGGTTTTGTTCAGCGAGTACCCATCCTTTCATTACTGTTGCAGCGGCTTCCCATCCAGAGAATCCGTGTTCCTGACATATCGCTAACATTTCTGTTGCGGCGGTATTGACGTTTTCTACATTGCCTTCGTACTGATAAAGCACGATTTTAAAATGGAGCAAAACGGCGTCACTAAAAGGATGATTCCTATCTTTACCGATCGCCGTGGCTTCATGAAGTCGAGCTTCTGCTTGTGTCGGGTAGCCGAGGCACCACAAGAGCGGTGCGGAATAAGAGAGCAACGTCATCCCGGGATCTGCGACGTAGTGCAGAAATGTCGGCACTGGGTGGTGTTGGGGTTGATAGAGTTCGAGGCCAGCCTCCAAGTGTTCCCGAGCGGTTTGGAATTCGCTCAAGTAGTAGAGTGTTGCTCCCAGTGCGCGGCGCGCCTCGACTTCAAAAGCCGGGTCTCCGACCTGCTTAGCAATCGTGAAGCACTGCTGACCGAGTTCACGTGCTGAGCGCAGCCGTCCCTGTACCAGATGAGATAACCATAACCCAAATAGCACAGGGAACCGGAGGTCTTTTACAGTGGTGTTAACCGAGAATTCAGCACCTTCCTGCGAAACGGGTTCTTTGGCTTCGAGTGTATCTAAGAGTTCACGTGCGCGCGTGTAGGCGGTTTCTACCTCCTCAGAGGCATAACCACTTGTTGCGATCAAAGCCGTGCCAAGCGTAGTTTGTAGTTCCAATTCTAATTGGGCAGTCGCCTCAAGGTCCTGTATACCGGTGTTCTCGGACAATTGTTCGAGTGCTGCGAGTCCGTGCCTGATGTGTCGAGCACTTTCGATATTGGCGGAACGTTCTAAGGCACGGTGTCCGGCGTGCTGCCAATAATGGATTGCTTTTTCGGGGAGTCCAGCCTCTGTGTAGTGATATGCGACCAATTCGGGCTGAGCCCCGTCGCTGATGTTTCCGCTGCTGTCCTGTAAGACCTCAGCAATCTGTTGATGATACTGCTGCCGTCTGCTTCTCAGCAGAGATTGGTAAGCGGTTTCACGAAGGAGGGGGTGCCTGAAGGTATAGCGTACCTGATTGTCGGATGTCTCGTTTCGATTGAGGATGTATGCGTTTACTAATTCGCTCAATTGTCTTTTGAGAGATGTGAGGTCGATGGTAGGGTTATTCTCCAGATGGATACCGGAAGCGACCTTATAGAGCAATTCGCCTGTCCATTCTCGCCCGAGTGTTGCGCCGAGTTGTACAATTTCTTTTGCGGATCCGAGTTCGTCTAACCGAGCCGTCAGCAAGTCTTGTAGTGTAACGGGAATGTCTATCGCTTGTGAGTGTGGCGTTGTGTGGTCGGAGACATCAGCAATTAGGGAGAGTGCCCCGCTTTCAAGCACCATTTGGGTGAGTTCTTCAACAAACAGCGGAACACCTTCAGTCATTTCGACGATCCGTTTCAATAAATCAGGCGACACTGGCGTGTCACCGGCGACGTGCTGGATCATGATTTCCGATTCAGCGGGTGTGAGTGCCGATAGTGGGAGGGTGCTTGCCCATTCAGGACGTAGGAGTTCCTCCAACGCCTCTTTATCAAGCGCAGCGCCACTGGCATTTCTATCGGGTACCTCTTGTCCGTTTCTGCCATCTTGAGATTGCTCGTTGGATCGGAGGGTTTGCACATTGGAGCGACAGGACAAGATTGTGAAGATCCGGGCATTTTCAATGCGTGCGATTAGGAGCGTAAGGAAATCTATGCTTGAGGGGTCGATCCAATGCAGGTCTTCAAGAACAAAAAGTATAGGTTTCTGTTCAGCCATTTTTAGGAGCACTTGAACAAGGACTTCCAGGGTTTGTTGACGGCGTTGTCTCCGGCTCCAGCCTGAAGGATATGTATCTTGTTCGACCGGACCTATACCGGTTTCCATCTGCCAAAGACGCACGTTTCCGATTGGACCCAGACCCCAAACGCGTTGCGGGTCTATACCGGTTTCCGTCTGCCTCTGAATCTCGAAAGGTATTTCAAGCAGTTCGGCAAGGAGCGATAATGTTTGCGTTGTGTTTGCTTGTGCTTCGTTGTCTGAATTTTCCAATCCGAGCGTTGGGACACTGTAGTCGCGCAGGAGATTCTTGAGTTTATCAAGTCTCATCTCTGCGGTGTCAGTACTTGTAAACTGTACGATGTGTTCTTGAAACAGCGAAAGGATAGAATAGAGCGGACTATTCTGGTAGTAGGGGGAACATCTTCCCTCTATGATAACTGCTTCTGGATGCCGGTTGACGTATTCTTGGATCACCTGTATGCATCGTGATTTTCCGATACCGGCTTCACCTTCAATCAGGAGTGCTTGTCCTTTAGATGCGAGCACTTGTGTCCACCCTTGTTTAAGGCGTTCGACCTCCCGATCCCGCCCGATAAACGGGGTCAATCCGCTTTCATTGGCAATATCTAATCGGCTTTGCACTGGGATTTCACCGGAGACTTGATAGATATTTACGGGTTGTGAGATCCCACGGAGGGGCGCGGCACCGAGAGGTTCGCACTTGAAAAAACCCTCAACCAACTGGTGGGTTGTATCGCCAATAACGATGTTGTTCGGTGCTGCGAGTTTCTGCATTCTGGCTGCGAGGTTTGGCGTTTTACCGACGATGTCGATTGCTTCGGGCGACCCTTCGTCAGAGATATGCCAAACGACAACAAGTCCTGTGTCAATGCTGAGGCGTACGCTAATGTTTACGCCGAAGGTGGTGTGGAGATACGGTTTGAGTGTCTCCATAGCGGCGACAATACCGAGTGCAGCTCTTACGGCGCGGTGTGCAGCGTCTTCATGTGCGATGGGATACCCGAAATAGACGAGGATGCCGTCCCCGAAGTATCGCGCGATGTGTCCGTTTTGTGCTAAGACGACTTCCATGACACAGGTCCGATAGATCTCTAAAAGATTTCGGAGTTCTTCGGGATCGAGTCTTTCAGTAAATGCGGTGGAGTCCACAATATCACAGAACAGGACGGTGAGTTGGCGACGTTCGGCACCGTGTGTGAGGGTTGCCTCTACGGCAGGAGTGTCCACAGCTGAAGTTTGGGATATGTCCGGTGCGTCACTGAGGGATGCACCGCATTCACCGCAGAATTTGAAGGACGGATTTAGAAATCCACAATTTTCGCAACGTTTGTGCTCCATGATATTTTTTGTCCTGGCACAAGGTCGGTGAAAGATGATTACCAATTACTTTCTAAACTGATTTAGGTATTCTTCAAGTTCGGCATCACGTGGATCTAACTTGTATGCTTCCTGATAATTATCAAGTGCTGTGTCGGTTTTACCGACTTTCATGTAGAAAGAGCCGAGATTCCGATAGGCGACGCTGTGTGTTGGTTTCAAATCTAAGGCGCGATAATAGTGGTCTCTGGCACGGAGCATATAGGTTTTTGTCTCTCCGATGAGAATGTTGATGGTGATTTCATTCTCCCAACGTTGTCGATACACTTCGCCATCGAGTTGCCGAGCGTGTTCCTCAATGGCATTAGCAACCGCGGCATCTCGTGTTTTGAAGGTGATGACCCCAGAGGTTGTTTTCGCCGTGGCAAGTTTAAGTTCTGCGACTGCTTGGTCGGGTGTTTCCTCTCTGAGTTCTTTTTCCAATGAGGGCCAACTCGGTCCAGCGTATTTGAGACCTTGTTCATAATAAACGGTTCCAAGGTCGTTATAGATTTCAGCGTTCTCAGGTCGCATCTTTAAGGCTTCACTGTAAAGTTCAATGGCTTGTTTGTATTTCCCGGCGTTGAAGGCATCGGTGGCGTGAGTGCGAAGTTGTTTAAATTCCTCACTTTCTAAGTTGACAGCGATGCCCAATTCTGCCTTGTCTCTGCCATAGAAATAGATACCACCAATTAAGAGGATGGCGATGCAAACGGCTATAAGTGTGGGTAGTTGCAGTTTCATATTTTTAACTTTTGCCTCCGGTCGGTTGTTAGTTGTTAGTTAATGCTTGTGGCAGGGGCGCAATGTGTCAATTCCACAGACGCTTAACTGTAGACTGTTAACTGACAACTCTTAAAACACTTATCTCCATCGATTGTTTCTATTAAAAGTGACAACGATTGTTTCATCGCCCCCATCTCGTTCAAAGTAGAGTCGCAT
>VXZL01000174.1:0-5858 GCA_009845505.1 Candidatus Poribacteria bacterium
TTTACTTTCAACACATATATCACTCAATACCTGATGACAAAATATTTACACACCCTTTTCGATTCTGCTGTCAGGGGATCCGCGGATGTCTCAGGCACTCCCGTTTTTGTTAGCCGCTGCGTGATTGTCGAATATGCGGGTCTCTTGATGGGAGGCTCCGCCTGATGTATTTTCGGGCGCGCTCGAAACTGTGGAATAGGGTTGGGTGGTTCATAGGTATTACGTACGGGCCGTTGTCCAACGGAATAATCAACAGCACTTCGTCCAACTCCAACGGGTTGCTCTTTCATAGAATCATATCCCCCATTTGCTGGTTCAACTGATTCTGAATTTTTTGGCGGTGTCGGCGTGTCAAGAGGACATCGTCCTTCAACATTTGCGAACCGATCAAGTACCATTCTCGGTACTGTTCAAAAGCTGTCACTTTTACGAGATGGAGTCTGCCCTTATCGTATACGTGCATGCCGTTCCAGATAGGCGGTTTGTCCCATTCGTAAAGTTGGCTTTCAATAGCGGTGATTTTGAAGGTAGGTGTAGGCATTGGTTTTTACTGTTTCTCCACTTCGTGGGGGGACTTTGCTGCAAAAATCGTCAAACGTAATTCTTCGTCAAATACCTCATACACAGGTGTTTTCCCGCTTAGTGTTTCGCTTTCGTTCAAGATGATACCGACCCCTTCCCCTCGGCGTTCTAAAAAATGTCGCCGAGCTACCTGCCTTCTCATATCATCGTCTAATGTAATTTCTGAAAGCAATCGTGCAAGGAGTTCATTACGTGTGGCTTGACTATAACGTAGATTGTCCACTGTCACCGTATTTGCCAGTGCTCCCGGCGAGTAAAGTTCCAGCCGGTCGTCGAACATAAACAGCCGTATTTTTGAACCGGTTTTTGAATAGTCTCTATGCACAACAGCGTTGACTATCGCTTCAAATATGGCGCGCATGCTATATTCTGGATAGTCTATTCTGCCAACATCCTTCCGCGCTGCGACTGCGTTATATCTTTTAACAAACCTCATAGCGTGTATAATCTGTTGGTCAAGTGGTCCCTTAAAGTCCTGGGCATCAAGTTGGTGGTTTGCATCCATTTCCTTACTGAGATAAAAAACGGCTTGAATGAAACTGTTGTAGAGGTAGTCATCAGGGTTCTCATGACACATCAGTACACCGGCTACAGAGGCACGGTTCTGACCATCTTCCTTGACGAGTAAACGCCTTTTAAGGAGTAAGTCTTCTACTTCATCTTCTGTGGCTCCTTCTGTGATAAACCGCTGGTAGAGGTCGCTCTTTAATGTATTTTCATCTGTATTCGGGACGAACTGTTCGTCAAAGGCGATAATACGTGCTTGCGAGCGCGTTTGAAACAACCGCGCCAACTGTTCGGTGGGCATCTCCCTTTTACTACTTCCTTGGCGTATGAAATAACCGTTAGAGGTCTTGTGAACAAACAGGCTTCTCGGTACCTCTATTTTTAACAGATTCTTACCGTCAATCCGTAGCTTTTCTGTAAAAATGAGAAGGATCGGATCAATACTGTCCTGACATATTTCAACGACTGTTTTTTCCGCGTTATCCAATTCCTGCCGGTTTAAACCAACGATTTCGCCAGTGTCGTCAACCCCAATAAGTATTACGCCGCCCCTGGCATTGGCAAAAGCAGCGATCTCGTCAGCAAGGTTGCTTCTGCGCGGCAGTTCTCTTTTGAATTCTATCGTTGCGTCTTCGCCGAGATGTATTTTTTCTATGAGTTCCGTCAGGCTGTTAAACATGTCTTTTCTCCGGTTGTCTTGCTGACAGTATACCATTATTGCTACGTAATTTCAAGAAACAACGTTTTTGTGCAATGCCTTGCTATCTTCCCATGGAATACACATCAATATCCAATCGGGCGGATATTTCCAGAAATTCCTGATCACTGAACACCAACTGAAAAATACCGTGACGTGTGGGACCATCACGCACGACCATCCTACCTGCGGCATTGAATGCCCCCTCAAGCGTTTCTAACACTCTTCGCTTGTATTCGGTGTCAAGGTTACCTTCGAGATGCTGCCCTTTTGTGTCAAAAATCATGACGTGCTTCACGCCGCCAATTTCGTTTGCCATTGCGACAAAATCGGGGTAAATACGTCCTCGCTTCCAACCTTGCACGTAATACTCGCCGCGTTGACGCGCCGCGACTCGGTGCCACCATTGTAATGCAAGTTCCTCATCAAGATAATAGGCAAACCTTCTTTCCAGCTCGGAATCAAATTGCTGCTCAAATACCGTTTCAAACAGGGTTAGCTGCAACGGTTGATAATCCCTTCTTAACAGGGGTCTATCATCAGAGGAGACCTGTATTTCATAACTGTCCACCATCTGGTAATTGGGTTCTTGGGTCTCCAAATCAAAACGGATCTCGCCCTGATCCAGTTTTCTGCGAAAAATCTGTTCTGCCTGTTTCTCGCCTTCACTTTTTACGTGTTCTCGTAGGACATGCGCGAGGTAAGAACGCCTATCGTAGATGGCTGCTTCGGTTTCACCCTCCGTTCTGAGACGTTCGTACATCTGCTCTGCAATCCGAGCGGCTTGCCAGAGATTGGGCATTAGGTCAGACAGTCGCCGTGCAAAATCGGAAATGCTTATTTGCCTCTCAATGTGTGGTTCTTGCTCGGTATGGAAAACAGGTGGAGCCTCATCGACATCAACTGTTGCGGATTGTCGTCGGACCCCCTCGGGTGCTGATGCGTTCGGGTCGGGCGGTTCAATTAGTGACCACTCTATATGCGGTAGGATATGTGCCTGATAATTGAGGCGGACCCAATTTTCGCCATCTTTATGGAGGACCATCGGCAGATAAATGCTTTGATTCTGGAACTGTTGGCGACGTGTTATGGTTTGCCGCTCGATCTCTTGAACTGCCTCTGTTTGCTGTGAACCTGATGCCCCCATCACTTCGTCCTCTAAGCCTGTTAGCCCTTCCGATTCCAAGCCGTTTCTAACTTGGGTGACAACGGTTGCGACCTCAGCGTTATTGCAATAGACGTAACACTGATCAAGCAATTCGTTACCGGTGCATTGGGCGTGGGGTTGCCGCATGACCCGACCTACGAGTTGCGTAATTGCCCTTTGTGCTTGTGTATTGTCGAGCATCACCAAGAGATAAGCGAAAGGACAATCCCACCCTTCCATCAGTGCGGACTTTGTGATAATCCAACGCACTTGCGAAAATTCGGAGAGTATATTTTCGCGACCGAGTTCATCGTTTTCGGCGGATTTGACACGAACTGCGTTCAAAGGCACCCCAAGATTTTGCGTAAGGTACTCCCGGACATCCTCGGCGTGGATTCGCACACCATCTCGCTGATCCCTCCCTGTTCGTTCAACTCGCACAACAGCGATAGGTCGGATATACCGTCCTGTGCTGTTTTCAAGTGCCCTTGCTTCGTTATCAAGCCGCTCAAGTTCGTCCGCTGCTTGTCCGAGTGTTAACTGCCACTCAGCGTTTGGGAACGAGGTTACCTGCACGGGTAACTTAATCATTTCCTCTTTTTTGAGGTCGGGGCCCCCAATATCAACGAGGAGGTTGCTAATCCCACGGTTCGGTGTAGCAGAGAGTTCGATTACCATCCGTGGGTCAAGACGGTTAATAGACTTGGCAAATTCTTCGTTTGCTGCCTGATTTCTTGCCCCATAAGCTTTATGTGCCTCGTCCAGCACAACGATTGGACGGAGTATTTTGAACACGTTAAAGAGACTCTGTTTGATGAGTCCGCGTTCGGTATGACACTCCAGATCGGGGTATTCATTTAGCATCTCAGTATTGCCGAAGATGTTATCAATATCGGGGAAAAAGCTTGGGTAGCGTCCAGAATCCCGAAACATCCGGAGAAATTCTCTGCCCCTTTGCCGGTTGGTTGCTGGGAGCATCAACAGCATGACGCAGAGGTAGTTGGCGATGTCGTCTCTGTTGAAGGTGTCCTCTTTTTCGAGCATTTTGACGCGCCCTGCGCTTGCCCGATTCAACATTTTACGGTAAGGATGTTGCTTATCCCATAGAGCAGCTTTTGTTTGGGCGTAGATTGCCTTGCTTGGCACGATCCATAGGACTAACCCGCGTTGCCACGGAAGACGTTCTAATGCGGCGGCAGCGAGCAAAGTTTTACCACCACCTGTTGGCACTTTGAAGCAGATATGGGGAATTGGGCGGTTTGCCTCGTCGGTGCGGTCAACGTGTTCACCTGCAGTTGTTGCAACGCTGCCATTTTCCTTTAGTTTTTGCCACGCAGCTTTTGGATAATTGCGTAACTCATTGATAAGTGAGGTATCAATTTGTCTCTGCTGCAGCATCTCAATTGTAGTTTCTGAATCACGCCTTGCTTCCGCAAGTGCCTCTAACCAACGCGCCAAAGCGTCGAGTGCACCTCGCTGATACTCCTTTAGCTCCATCATGGGGCTATATCCTTTGAAAATATCTGAACCAGGATTCACTGGATTGTAAGATTTCCAAGATTATTTTTATCTTGATACATGTTGGTAGGAAGGCAAAACTATTTGTTTCTTTGATTTTAACTCTATACTAACAAATTCGGCTGAAACCCCTGAGGGTGTTTGATTAGGTAATTTTGAAGTGGGCTTTGGAACAGTTTCTCCGTCTTCTTGTAAACATTCGATATGAAATTTTATGGCTTCAGAGATTTCCCTACGTGTTTCTTCAAGTGTATCACCGACTGCTACACACACAGGAAGATCAGGAACATACGCACTATAATTTGTGTCGCCTTGTTCAAAAAACACGAGATAACGCATTAGTTAAAGTCTCCTTTTTTTAGAGAAGCCTGTTTCAAAATATAGTTCAATGTACGGGGATGGACATCTTTACCCATCTGTCCTGGAACTGTCACTTTTCCAGGTTTAGTTGGATGTTTAAAATGTCTATGGCTCCCTCTTGTTTTGTGAGCAAACCACCCATCATCTTTAAGTAGTTTGATTACTTCTCTAACTTTCATTATATATGCGTAGATTTTTGTCTTGTGGTAGACTGCGGCCTTTAATATCTTCTACGCTAATAAAGTCTACCACAGAACAAGTAAAAAGTCAACGGTGTTGATAAATCCTTTTGTTGCAGCATACAATGGTGGAAAGCTTCGGCGTGCAGGCTTTCTAAAGGCCCTACTACCTCTCGTGCAGGGCATCGGGGAGTTGGCAAAATATAATGCCCATGTTTGTGAGTTCACGTTGACCGATGTAGTTGCCTGCTGCGTAGACGATTGCTTTTCTACAGTTTTGATTGCTGGTATCTCGGATGCGTTCGGCGCGCTCAAGGTTAAGGATAGCGGCGTTGCTGCGGAGGTATTCAAGATCGGGTTTGTAGATGAGATGGTAGTCGTTTTTATCGTCGCTGTGAAAAAGTCCATCATCATTTTGTGCTTCCAATGTGTCCGCGCCTACAGAAACACCAGCGGTGGTATACAGTAGATTAGCGGCGAGTGCTGAATACGATGGCAACGCTTCGCCGGTGAGCATCGCCTCTATCTCAATAGGTTTTCCCAAGGTGCAATAGGTAAAGGAGCCTCCCAAGCCTTCGCGGAGGGCATCGTCACGGGCATCGGGGACACCATTGATGACGCGACGGACGCGTTCGGCGGTGATGGTATCGGCGTAGTCTTCGCATTCAATGAGAATAAACTTCCGATTGCCACTATCTGCTTTGTTGAGTGCTAAAACTGCGTGGGCGGTGGTACCGCTGCCAGCGAAGGAATCAAGGATAATAGCGTTTTCATCACCAGCGGTTGCGTAGTCGACAATTCGTTTTATTAAATCCGTCCGTTTTGGATTTGGAAAGTCAATACCTAATGCTCTCATTAAAGAGGCAGA
>VXZL01000174.1:5868-6925 GCA_009845505.1 Candidatus Poribacteria bacterium
GAGGCAGACTCATTAATAATCAAATCTGTCCACAAAGAGCTCACTATTCGTCTATCTGATGGAGGGACAAAATGTTCAGGACGATTTGTCGTTGACCTTCGTAGCAAGTCGGGTTTTTGGGGTGATTGCGCAAACCACCATTCATCAATTTCAGTTTGGGTAGGACTGGATCCGCACTCGTCAAGCAAACGGGCATAGTTTTCTATAGCAGCTAGGCTTCTCTCCTTCGACCATCTCCATTGACCTGTTTCTGGGGTTATCCCCATCAACTCATATCGCATCGTTGGTCTGTCAGTGCCGCGCCAATGATTGTTCCAGCTTCCAGCTTTATCTTCATCGACTTCGACTGTCAAATGAGGAAATTTCATATCAGGGGATTTGCTGAAGAAAAGTATATATTCCGAACCGACATTCAGGCGATCTACATACTCAAATTGGGCTTGAACACTTTTGACACCACGGCGGACACTAATTACATTCCTAAAATTTCTCTCTGTAAAAATCTCATCCATTAGCATTCTTAGATGATGCACTTCGTTGTCGTCAATGGAGATAAAAATTACACCGTCCTCCGAAAGTAGTTCTTTGAAAAGATGCAATCTGGACCACATCATACAGAGCCATTTGTCATGCCGTTCCAAGTCTTCGTTATCAATGGGAGTGTTCTCCGCAAGCCATTGCTGCATGAGTGGGCTGTTTACGTTATCGTTGTAGACCCATCCTTCGTTACCGGTGTTGTAGGGTGGGTCGATGTAGATGCATTTAACACGGTTGGCGTAGCGTGGGAGTAGTGCTTTGAGGGCATGTAGGTTGTCGCCGTGGATGATAAGGTTGTCATCGGTATCGGATGGGTTGCAGGAGCAGTTTTTGTCGGGTTCAAGGGGGCGGTAGGGGACGGTGAGGTGGTGGGCGTAGATGTGTTGTTTTCCTTTGAATTCGAGTGTGGGCATAGAAGTTCCTTTGAAATAGCGTGCAAGTGTATCCTTTACACACAATACCTTAGCCAAAATTGATTGATTAAATAGGGTAAATATCCTAAAGTTATAGGTGAAACAAA
>VXZL01000581.1 GCA_009845505.1 Candidatus Poribacteria bacterium
ATATTATACGGATGATCGCCTTGTTTGTCAAATCGCAGAAGGTAGCAAATTGTTTGCTATCTGCGGTTAATTGTGATATACTTAATACCGACATATCTACAAAAAGGAGGGAAGAATGGCTTACGTAATTTGTGAACCGTGCGTTGACGTGATGGATACTGCATGTGTTGACGTATGCCCGGTTGATTGTATACATACCACAGATGGCGAAACGCAGCTTTATATCAATCCGGATGAATGTATTGACTGCGCTGCGTGTGAACCTGCATGTCCTGTTGATGCCATCTTCATGGAAAGTGATGTGCCAGCCGAGTGGCAACCGTATACTGAGATAAACAGTAAATTTTTCGAGACATTTGTTAAACCCGAAACTGCGGACACCGCAGACGGTGAAGCAGGAGCGACTGGGAGAGGAAAGGAACAGGGCATCCCCGAAGAATTCGCACAAGTCCCGGAGGTTCCGGAGTCAAGGCTTCGTGCCCCTTTTAATCTCTTGGTAATGCTTTTACAGCCACTGCTCGGTGCCTTTTCAGCGGGTTTTAAAACACGGCTTGAAGAGATGGCAGGGAACGCGATCGTCTTTAGTTCAGCGGTATCAACCGGTATCAATGCGCTCATCAATATAACGCTCTATCCGCTTGTCCTTTTCTTAATCGGTGTAAGAGGAGAAAGTGCGAGCCTGTTCACCAGTGAAGGTAATTTGATGATCTTCTTGGGAATCGTGATTGCAATCGTGGAAGGTGTTTATCGGTTTAAAGACGAATTCAATTCAACAGTCGAGCAACCCCGCTATGGCGCGGCGTTCTACGGTTGGTTCCTCTCATTGGTGGCTACACCTGTGCTGATGGGTTTGCGCGCTGCTCTCGTTGTTACACCTACACAGGCGCGGACAACGGTACCTGGATCCGTGGATACCGGTGGTGCTGTCTATTCCGATGACGTGCGAGAACGCTACAGACGCTACGGTATGTTGAATCGCATCACAGAAAAAGCGAACCACTATGAAGTTGAAATTGAGTTTCCCAGATGGGTACCTAATTCCGTTAGTAAAGAGACGTACAATCTGCCGGATCGCATGCCTGACTACACTTATGAAATTAATCTCAGTTCACCTTATGTGCCTGGTGAAACCCCTGCCCCTGAAAGTGTTTTAACTGTTCAGACTCAGTTGGATGATCCGAGATTCGCTCCCATATTAGGGCGCGCAAGTTCGTTCCCAAACGGCTTCACGAATATCCTACCGCTCACAGGACAACCGGAGGATTTTCAAGCGATTTATCGGGATAAAGTACTAACGATTGTTGTTGCCAAAAATGGCAGTTGTGACGCGCTCGGACTTGAGCCGACCATCCATTACGCCAAGCTCAAGGGGTAGTGAAACCGATTAGAGACTATGGTTGATAAAGAGACGCTTGCCGCTTGGGATAAGCGTTATCTCTGGCACCCATTTACACAAATGCAGGATTGGTTGACAGAGGAACCAGTCATTATTGCGCGCGGTGAAGGGTGCTATCTCATTGATGTTGATGGAAATCGGTATATTGATGGTGTGGCTTCTATGTGGACGAACGTCCATGGACACAATCATCCTGAGTTGAACATTGCACTCAAAACACAGGTGGATAAGGTTGCTCATAGCACGTTGCTCGGTTATAGCAACATTCCCGCGATTGAACTCGCAAAAAAATTAGTAGAACTCACGCCGGTAGGACTCAATAAGGTATTTTATTCCGATAACGGTTCAACCGCCGTCGAAATTGCCTTAAAGATGGCGTATCAGTACTGGCAGCACAAGGGTGAACCGCAACGGAAACTGTTTGTTCATTTTGATAAAGCATACCACGGCGATACGATAGGGGCTATGAGTGTCGGCGGTATTGATAGTTTTCACACGACCTTTGATTCCCTCCTTTTCAAAGGGATCCGTGTATTTGCTCCTGAAACCTATCGTTCCGGCAATACCAATGACTCGGCGATTAAAACGCAATGGCTCAATGCGGTGGAAAATGTCCTCACTGAGCATAGCGGGCAAATTGCGGGTATCATTTTGGAGCCCTTAATTCAGGGCGCGGGTGGTATGCTTCTCTCACCGAGAGGGTTTTTGAAAGAACTCTCTGTATTGGCGAAACGGTCGAAGATACTTTTCATCGTTGATGAAGTGATGACCGGATTTGGGCGGACAGGTAAAATGTGGGCATGTGAACACGAAGCCGTTACACCTGACCTCTTATGCACAGCAAAAGGACTCGCAGCGGGTTACCTCCCTCTCGCTGCGACGTTAGCCACGGATGAAATCTATAACGCCTTCCTCGGCGAATATAGAGACCTCAAAACCTTTTTCCACGGACATACCTTCACTGGCAATCCCTTAGCATGTGCTGTCGCGTTAGAAAATATCGCTATTTTCGAGCGCGAAGACCTGCTTTCCCGACTCCAACCTACTATTAAGCACTTCAACAATCGGCTCCAAGAATTTTACAGACTTACGCATGTCGGTGATGTACGTGTGTGCGGACTTGCAGCAGGTGTAGCGTTAATGAAAAACCCAGATACCAATACACCTTATCCCTTTGCGGAGAAGGTAGGTATCCGGGTTTGTAAAGAGGCTCTCACTCGTGGCGCAATACTCCGTCCGCTTGTCAATACGATTGTCTTGATGCCGCCGCTGCAGATGTCGATTTCAGCGTTAGATGCGCTGTTGGACATCGTTTATGCGTCAATTGCAGCGGTAACAGCGTGAAGCAAAAAAAATAGGACGGGTTTCAAACCCGCCCTATGATTTACTTAAACCTGTTAGAAACCGCCGCGGCGCACTGCCATGTTTTGTGCCCTATCTGTTACCTGAATGGTGATCGTATGTGCCCCTTCAGAGAGTTCACCGGTTTCCAATAGAAGTTTCTCCTGCTTGGAGTCAAAGATACCGTCCTCTGGGAAGATTGCTTTCCAGTGTTCATCGTTGTCAATCTTATAAACCGCTTTTTCAATCGGGGTGCTCATATCCGTGACATCACAAGCAACTTGGTAAGTGCCGTTGCCGTTCGCGGTGACCTGAATTTCCCCGATAGAAGGTTGGGTGTTATCTATGTCAAACGGCGTGCTAACCTTTTTAACAGATTTTGCCCAGCCAACTGGGTTGCTAAGTTTGTCAGTTGCGACAACTTTCACTGTATAGCGTCCATCTCCGACAGTGGTGATATCCCATTCATGTTCTGCCTTGGACAGTTCTTTTTTCAGAAGCCGCCAGTTGCTTTCAGTAACTGCTTTGTAGTAGACAGTATACTGCAAAGTGTCATCGTTTGCGTCTTCCACTTTCCAACTAATTTTCCAGTTTTTAGACGGGGTACTGTTTCCACCGCTGGATCCACCACTACTGCCGCCTCGCGCGCTCGGTGGTGCTAATCCGCCGGAAGGGCGGCGTCCTTGTTCCCTGTTACCACTGCCACTGCCATCATCTATCTCAATGCTGGTAAACCTCGGTTCGACGTTAGTCTGCACAGAGGCAAGCGTTACCTTCTTCAAGATGGGAGTTTGCGCGGTATCACTGGTGGTAATCTTGGCGCGCCATTGGATGTACTGTGCGTCGGTGTTCGGAATCTGAGAACCTTCTGCGGTTGTGAGTTCATCTGACCACTCGTTCCATGTATCATCCGGCTTTTTGGTATTACCGGTACGGGTTGAGAAGGAGATAGCCGTTCCCTCTGGTATTTCGGCTTCCCATGAGAGTTTACCCCAGCGCGACAGGCTTTGGGCATCGTGAACTGTTGACTCAAGCGTTCCTTCTTCGCCATAGGTCGTTGTGAGCGTAAAAAGTCGCCCCGGGTTTCCCGTGGCAAGCAGTGTTCGTATATTTCCTTCTACCTCTTTTTGGTGTATCGCGATGACTTGGTTCGCTGAACATTTTCCAACTTCAACGTGATCTCCAGTCATCGGGTTGATGCGGTAGAGTTTCCCATCATCTCCGGTCCCTACGAGGATTTGGGTGTCGCTTTCAAGGACAATCGCCAAGATGAGCGGTTCCGGCGAATTCCAAATTGGCGAGATAGTGCCGTCTGGACGAATTTTGTAGATGTTGGATTTATTTTCTTGAGGTGCGCCACCACCAGGGGGTGGTGGACCGCTCGGTGTGGGTGGCCCATTTGCGCTTCGGCGACCTCTTGAAGGTTCGGCAGGTGCCGAGGTAACGACTGCGGCATAGAGATTCCCTTGGCTATCCATTTTGAGGGCGCGAACCTCTTTTTCGTCCGCTTGATAGATAACTTTTGCTGTGCCGTCGTTCATGACATGATAGATGATGCCATTTTCGCTACTTCCAGCGTAAAACCCGTTTTCTGCTGCCAGTAACGTCATAATGTTTTTCTCTTCGGCATCAAAGAGGACGCTGGATTCACCTTCTGGTGTGATTTTATAGATTTTACCATCCGTGCCTGTTGCAGCATAGAGATTGCCCGCATCGTCAAATTGCAACGACCATACGTATTTATCACCTTCATTGAGAATCGTCTGTGGCGGCGTTGTAGCGTCAGTGATTTTGTAAATCAACCCATCCGGTCCTGTACCCGCATAGAGAACATCGTCGGGTCCAATGGCAAGGCTGTAAATTGTAACTTCGGGTGAGTTATAGTAAAGTTCAGCAGTATCTCCATCGGCGTTAATTTTATAGATTTTTCCTTCGTTACCAGTGACAACATAGAGCTTTCCTGCTAAATCCTCAACAAGTGCCCACACCTGAGTCTCTTTCAGTTTTGTAAAGGCTTCAATTTTAGGAGACAACATAACGTCCCCGGTACTTGTGAGTGAAAGATCTTTAGGTTTGCCTGCCTCAAAATCGGCGTGATTTTGCTGTTCCCACAACGAAGTCTTGACGGCGAGTGCGACATTTGCGAGCATAAAAACAGTTAAAATAAGACTCCAAAAGGAGATGACACGGCGCATTGAAAATACCCTCCTGTAGGGTTATTTAGGCGAAACTTGAAAAGTGAGGTTGCAAGCTGCCAAATTTAAGTTTTTGTATATAATGTATTTAGCCTTATTCAGCGTTTCTGTCAACAACCAATCGGATGATGCCGCTGCCAGAGATAACGTAATCTGTGGCGACCCTGTCAATCTGCAGTGTTGTCGCCGACGTGTATCCGCTATCGCCAGCCTGCTTTGCGGTGTTCATCACAGACATAACTGAAGGCGGTAGGTTCTCGAATTCTTCCCCTTGAACCGTGAGTCCCGGTTCTGGCACAAAGAGTTCCATGATAATATCGGAGTTCCGTTCACCGCGTTGCAGCAGATTGATGAGTTGGTTGATATTTTTGTGGCGGAAATTAAGCGGGGCGCGAGAACGCTGCCAAGACTCGTGAAAGTTCGCATTTCCGGCGAGGAGCGTGACAAGCCCTTCTGGTGCGTCCTTAGGGATCGTGATCGTCCCGGTCTGTGTTATCGGTGCTTCGAGATAGGGTTGCAAAGTTATTTCTACCGCAACGGTGTCTCCAGGGCGGTAGCGAAGTTTATCCATCCGAAGGCTCTGAATCCGCGCGGTGCGTCGTTTATCTCCTATTTTCAGATCAAGTGTAACGTTCTCAACTTGGACCGTTGTGTAAGGGTTGCTACCGAGTTGGAACAGTGGTAGCATGAGCGTCTGCATGACCCCGAAACTTGGTGAGCTGCTCGAAGAGTAAGTATTCTTATAAGCCAATTCGCGCGTTTTCAGGTCAGGATTTTCTTTCAAGGTAATAGTCGCGTCCAGATTAAGTGTGTGATCATTGCGATAAAATTCAAGTGCGTCTACTATATAGGATGCGGCGACTCCTGTATAAATTGGGGAGAAACTGCGATGTCGAATCACCTCATAAGACTTCTCATGCAGTTTTCCATCGGTCGTTTGTAGGTTGACATTTACAGGAATGTAGCTTGGATGTTTACCGATAATCCCGGCGATGGCTGGTTCTCGATCTTGCACTAAGGTGCCGATAGGTTGCGTTGGAGATGCCACCTTGAAAGAGCGTGAACTGCTTGGAAAAATGAAGTGCACGTATCCACCCGACAGGGGCAGATTGACGTTGCCTTCCCCGAAGTTTGGGTGCCCATAAGCGAGTAACTCGTTTCCATCTACATAGGTGATCGTCCCATAACCAAAGAACGAAACATCTCCACGGACTATCTCCGTTCCGACGATCTGTCCTGCCTCAACGGGTGATTCCTTAATCGGACTTCCCGTTCCTGCTGCTTGCACAGGTGTAAAGTTAAACGCGTCAAAGAGCGGTTGGACAAACCGCAGTGCTTCCGAGTTGAGCGGTGGAAGCGTGATGGGTATTGATAACTGTCTCGGTCTCGCTTGGGAATGGGAATCGGTAATATTGCTACGTAATCTTTCATCAAAAATCGATGGAGGTTGTGCAATTTTACTATCACCAAAAAGAGAAGGTCCCATATCCAGACCGTAGTCTTGTGAGGCAGCTGTTGAACTGAGGTTGAAAAGTTGGGTGCCTTCGTAGTTTAGGTTGGGTTTCATACCGCGCTCTGCAACTTTGACCATTGATTCAAAGGCAGTAACGCCAAAAATATTAGAGTGTTCTCTCTGGTTGAAGTACCCAAGTGCAAGGGCACCCATGAGGCGTCCGTCAATATACATCGGGCTACCGCTCATGCCGCCTGCGACACCGGTGTACTTGAAGTTATCACTCAACCCTTCAACCCAAACAACGTGCCAACCCGGATAAAAGTTGTATTCGATACTGACAACTTTACATTCAAATTCTTCCACCGTTGTTCCGAAAAATACCGTGTAACCTGTCACTTTCATGCCCGGTTTCACCTCGGACAACGGCATAAACTTTTCAGCATCCCACTGAATCTGCGAATAACTGTGAGGCACAGCCAAGCAAAACACTATGAGCGCACAAAGCAAAGCCTTTTTCACAACATTTACTCC
>VXZL01000600.1:0-4189 GCA_009845505.1 Candidatus Poribacteria bacterium
GCTATTCATCAGATACCCGCTCAACTCAATACCTCATAATTTGGCGAAGGTATTGAGTTAAGAGTTTTCTTTGTAACAATTCTATTGACCTTAGAGACCGCCAAGGCGGGGAAAATTGTTACAACCCCACCTCTTTGCTGACTGCTGACCGCTATCACCGCATTGAAAAGACAACACCTAACGCCTCGTTTGGTGTCTGGATGAGTTTCTCACACCCTTCGGGTGCCTGATCAATCGGAAGAATATCTGTAATCAAGGGTTGTACCTGAATCTTGCCCTCCGACATCAGGCGCAGCGAGAGTTCCAAGTTGCGTTGGGTCGGCCAGGGGACAAATACTGGTGGATAATCCGCACCGTGTTCGTAATCCTCATCGTGATACCCCGGCCCCGTCCGCGCTGCACTGATAACGTCCACGTTCCCGAGCCCTGCTGCGAAGCCGTGCGTAATATTTGCACCGCCGACAATAACAATCCGTCCGACTTTGTGCGTATCGGGTGCGGTCTTCAACATCGCTCGGATTTGCTGGAACGCGCTCGTTGCGTCGCCGCCGAAGGCGATAATCCCGCAATCCATACCGTAGCCGTTGGTGAATTCCGCTGCGGTGGGAATCGGATCCGCCTCTGAGACGTTTATCGCACGGTGTATCCCAGCATTTTCCGCAATGCCTATTCGTAAGGGTAACCTGTCCAAACCGATGACATAAGCCCCCGCCGTTTTGGCTATCTGACAAGCAAACTGCCCGACAATGCCCAATCCAGCGACAACAACGTTTTCTCCGATACGGATACGTCCGCGTTGCACGGCGTGCAATGCCGTTGCTGCAAGATGAATAGATGATGCCGCCTCACTGGTGACGTTATCGGGGACCTTCGCACATAAGTTGTGCGGCACACAGGCGTACGTCGCGTGGAGTGCGTAGCCACCCCCCATACCAGCGACCCGATCGCCAATCTCAAATTCGTCGCAGTCGCCTTCTTTACTGATGACAACACCAGCGTTTGTGTATCCGAAGGGACGTTGTCTCGCTTCGGACCCCGGGTTTTCGCGGCGTCGCTTGACACCGCCGAGTTCTGTCCCGGGACTTACCATAGAGGCGTGGACTTCAATTAAAAGCTGCCCGGATTTCGGTGCAGGCGTTTCCTGTTCTTCTGTCCAGATACGTCCGGCTTCGTTCATCATCAGAACTTTTCTTGTTTTGCTCATTGACAGATTATCCTTTCTTATGCTAAAAATCCAAGCCTAAAACTACTAATTGTGTTTTTCAACAAAGAGGTATCAAAGTAAAACAAAAGGCAGCAGGGGTGTGGCTGCTGCCTTTATCAGATTAACTGTCCAGAAATGTTTGATAGTCAATCTCTAATTGTTTAAGAATACTTCGGAGCGTCCCTATTTTCAAATCTCTACTACCCCAATCAGGGATAGATGCTGACAGTTTAGTTTGCGGATGTTCCCAGATGCGATGGGAGCCTGACCTTCTTCTCTTTATTTCTTCATAGCCAAGCCGACGTAGTTTTTTGGCTATCTCGCGGTACTTCATGGATAGGCACCACCGTTTCCAATAGATGCCTAACTGCAGCATCCTCCGTATTGTCGTCTAAAATCTGAACTTCTTCAGGCAAAGACCGTTGTTGGTGATCGTAAAGTTCAACAACGGCGTGAAATGCATCAGTGACGACCTCTTTAATCTCGTCTAAAGAGTCGCATTCTGTAATCAATTCGGGTAATTCTTGACAAGTTATTGTGAATCCACCTTCTGGTTGTTCTTCCAGAATGAGTGTTAGTTTACATCTCATAGTGGGTTTGCTATTCACAGAACTGCTCATTACTTTTTAAATCTCCTTTTGGGGTAGGTCTATACAGTATACAACTTTTTCTAAACTTTGTCCACCTTTTATGCTATTTGAGGCAGAGCCATTCAATTTTAAGGAATTGTTGAGTTTCACATCTTTTTTTTGGATCCGGTGCGGTTAGGAAACCGCACCTACCTTATTTTATTTTTTGTAAGGTTCCAAATCAATTCCCGGATATGCTTGTGCAAGACGTGCAAGTGCCTCTGGCGTGTAGTATGCATCGCCAAGGGCGGGCCACCCTAAAACGCGGCGGGCTGCGGGAGTCGTTCGCGCCACAAATTTCATGTACTGTGGACTGCCCCACCCCGGCACCGGGCGCGTCGTTTTGCACCAATCGGCATTGTCCGCACGGTGGAAATGATACCCCATCCATGCGCGTTGCTTGCTTTTATTTTCAAACGGCTGTGCGGCGTGAACGAGGTAACTGGAACGGAACGCCACACTCCCTGCTTTTGCCGTAACGGGAATTGGCTCGGCGAGTTCTCCTTTAAATTCACGCAAATCAGGAATACCGACACCACCTGATCTGCCGGGGTACTTTGCCCATATTGTATCCAGTTGGTTTTGTGAACCCGGACAAACAAGCATCGGCGCGCCGTCCAATTCGATGTCGTGCAGGATAATGCCGGACAAGATATACCCGTAGCGTTGCCAATCCGGATGCGGTGGCAAAGCTGAGTTCGTTCCATTGTCGATGTGGTATCCTTGCCACGGGTGTTCGCTATGACGGCTATCGGTGAGCCCCTCTCGGAGAAAAATCTGCCCGTAGCTGAGCCGAATCTCTTCTGCCCCTAACAGTTGCTGCGCGATTCCCAAGTATGCCGCATTTTCGAGGAGTTTATCCACGGCTTCCAAACCTGTCGGAAAATGCAGTGCCTTTCCGAAGGGACCGGCGAGCCGTTGCATATCACTGTTCTTCTCATAAGCACTTTTCAGGGCATCCGGCTGCGGGTCCCATTTCGCGCGATATTCGGCGTAAGTCAACCCATCGTAGGCGTTCCGTTCGATCGCTTCGAGTGCCGGGGCAGTCTCTTCCTCTGCAAACACATTCGGCACTACAAGCGTTCCATCTTGTTTCCATGCTGTCAGTTGTTCCGTCGTCAGCTGCATGAAGGTCACCTCCGTGTGAACGTTTCCCATTTATCCTCTTGAACGGTTTCGCTATCTGCCTGTTGTTGGATTGTCTGCCACCATTCCTGATTGTCTATGTACCACTGAATCGTCTCACGCATTCCGACTTCAAAGGGGATTTTCGGTTGCCATCCGATGTCGCGAGCAATCTTCCCGGAGTCCAACAGATACCGACAATCGTGTCCGGGTCGGTCGGGAACATAAGTTTTTAATGCCTGCGGTTTGCCGAGCGTGTCTAAGATGAAGTCGCTGATTTCCTCGATGCTTTTCTCTACACCGCTCCCGACGTTGTAAGTTTCGCCAATTTTGCCGCGCGTGATGACTGCTGCAACGGCTCGGCAGTGGTCTTCAACGTGCAACCATTCCCGGCGGTTATGACTGCTTCGATAGAGGGTTAAGGGTAAGTTTTGGAGCGCGTTTGTTGTGAACAGCGGAATGAGTTTCTCCGGATGCTGATAAGGACCGTAGTTGTTCGCGCAATTGGAGATAGTAATCGGTGTGCCGAAACTGTGAAAATAGGCGTTCACGAGGTGATCGGCTGCCGCTTTAGAGGCATTGTAAGGGGTCTGTGGACGGTAGGGCGCATTTTCACTGAACATGTCGGGTGAATCTAAAGCGAGTTCACCGTAGACTTCACAGGTGGAGATATGGTGAAACCGCGCCACGCCGTACTTTCGAGCCGCGTCCAGTAGCACCTGCGTCCCCATCACATTCGTTTCAAAGAAACGCCTCGGATGTAGGATGGCACGACTGTTGTGTGATTCGGCGGCGAAATTGACAATCACATCTGGACGCTCTGTTTTCAAAATGTCTTCTACGAAAGTTGTATCAAGAATATCACCGTGGACGAATTTGTAACGCTTCGTGGGGAGTGTTTTCGCTATATCTGTCAGATTGGAGGGGTTTCCAGCGTACGTCAGGAGGTCAAGGTTAATAAGCGTATCGTCCGGGTGGTGCTGGCGCCAATACCGTATGAAGTTTGTACCGATAAACCCAGCACCGCCCGTAACCAGTAATTTCATCACGAATTTCCTTCTAAGAGAACCGAGTCATTCTAAAGTCTATAGAGACCCCGTCGAATTTTTACAATTTCACCGAGGGCTACAAGGCGGGTGAGTTCTGTGTTTATTGCTTTTGGATGTCCTTTAATCGCATCCGTGATTTCGGGTGTTTTTTTCTCTCAGACGGCGAGAAATGGGAGGATTTG
>VXZL01000600.1:4199-6914 GCA_009845505.1 Candidatus Poribacteria bacterium
GGATACGTATGAGTTTCCCACCCCTCATCCTTTGCAACACTCGGTTTGCGTGCCTTGGGGAGCATCCGAGAATCCGTTCTACCTCTTTTCTGGGGGATTCAGCAGTCAGTTTGTCGCGTTCGACCTCAAAACCTTCACGTACCGCTATTGCCTCGGGAAGTTTGTCTAACTCACCGGCGACCTCCAAATCTTCCACGTCAAAAAGGAGGGTTTCAGGTCTATCGGTAAGTTCAGGAATTCGCAAACCCGTAACCAACATAATTTTTTTGTTTGCCAAACGGTTCAGCTGCGCCAACTCTATAATCTCTGTGAATATGCGGGCAATGACTCTTTCATAAGTGCTTTGGACGCGTTCGTCTTTGTAGCAGTAGGTGTCAGGGTCCATTTCATAAGAGAGGGGTTTCTCATCCCTACCGAACAAGATCCGAGAACGGTTCAAAATGGCACGTGATCTCATTTCCGGCAAGCCGACTATCCAGATGACATGCGCTTCTTGAAAAGCGGTTTCCAATCCCTTCGTCTTTCGGAAATTCGCCAAGAAACAGAGGTTCTCATTTGTCGCGATATCTTTCACCTGTTCAATTGCGTGCGTATAGGTTAGAATCCCGTGCTTAATATTCGGATCCCTTTCAATTTCAGCTTGGATATTCAAAAAAATGCGCTGTCCCTTTTCAGATATCCCCAGAAAGTCCCAGGTGTCATCGAGTTCTAAAATTACTTTCTGTGGATAGATACTCGAACGCCCCTGAAAAACACGGTTTCCGGGAACCCATGCCACCGGTGGGGCAGGAAGGACCTCAACTTCCTCATCTAAGAACGCTCGATGGAGATGTCTGTCGTAGAGAGCCGAGGAGGTGACCAACAGGTGTCTGACGCTCGGATGTAGGACCGGCGGCACCCAAAACTGTAACACTTCGTCCGCCCAGTGCATCGGTGCATCGGCGTTTCGGGTGTAATATGAGAAGAAATACTGAAGTTGATGCCAAAACGTCCCGTGTGGATTCCCACAAACCGTTGGGAACGCCTGAATATTTTCAACAGTCGATGCATCCAAGATACCCAATCTGACGGCATCCGCTATTGACATCAGAATTTTCGTGTCTGCGTTAGGCACAAAAGCGTCGGGTCGAAAGAAGGGCAACCCTTCTGCCGCCAGTCTCTCCGCAGCCGCAGCGTCTAATGGAATATAAGCAGAACTCCCACCTTCAAACTCAATAGTAAAACGTGCTAATTCCTCTTCGGTCTCTGGATCAATGGTCCCTCGCTCGACCACTCTACCGTCTACCTCAAAATGGCACATCTGTTGGATGATTTCTGCTTCCAACCATTCAAACGTTTGTGTCACTGTTCGCAGGCGTTCGACCCAGATAGCATGGGATTTGTCTTTGATTTCTAACGCATTCAGTGCGGCTATCGCAAAGTTTCCTAAGGCACTGCCTCGCCAGTTGGCAATCCATTCTTCCAATGTGGTTTTTGATAGTTTGTATTCGAGAAACAGTTGATTTTCTTTCTTGGAATTGACGATACAAAGCCGTTGTGTGCCATCGTCCGCTTCGAGAAGGTGTTCCACTGTTTTTGCGTATTGTGGGTCCAAAAACAGTCGACGATCCCTTAATATTTGTGCTTTGGTCGTTTGTAATGTAGCGAGTTGCGATAGATAGCCACGTTCCTGACATGTTGTATAGACGGGGCACTGTGGACAGATAATTTCGTCTGGATTCCCGCCCTTTTTCTCAAGTGCTTCGCACCGCTCAGGATCCTCACAGACGTTTCCATGTTGAAAGGGAGTTGCCATACGCACGTCGACGGGGGTATCTTTCACCTGATTCCAGAGATACATCCGGTCCCGCCACCGTGCGACCGATTCCACATTTCGCTTTTCAAGAAATGGTTTGACTGCTGCCCCAATTTCAGCATCTGATATGTTTAAACACATCATCTCACCATCACCCAGAACGGATGCTACTTCATCGTCTTTCTCTAAGCCTGTGTGGGGTATAATGCCAAGAACGCGCACGTTTCTATCGAAAGCACGCTGCACCTGAGTGCTAATTTCTTCATCTGTCTCATGAATCGTTTCTGTAGGTGTCGGCTTCTCTAACGCCGGCCGGGGGCGTCTTATGCCCAGTGGACTGAGGTTCCCCGCCCGAATCGAAGGCACCTTATCGCTTATAGGCAGCCCCGTCGCCGGAAGCGGCGGCAGGATACCCGTATTCTCCCAAACATCTGTGATGAGCGTTGCCTCCGTAGGCAGCCCCGTATCCGCTGTGGATGCACATATCCACACGCCACCCTCGCGCTCCCACAATGATACCTCTGTCCCGCTAATTTCCGCTTCTTGCCGACGCCAATAGTGAAATCCATCTTCTTGTTTGACGTAAGAAAACCCGTGTTTGAAAAACACCTCTTTGGCGAGGTCGAGTTTACCCGATCCGAGAGAGTAGGGTGCTTCGGGAATGTCCTCCTGGTCTTGGACGCTTTCGGAAGCAGGTTGGTGAAGTTTCGCGCGAAGGATATCGATAGGAGCAAAAAGAAGCTCTTTAGAGATCATAGGCGGCTCTAACAGGTTTCCGAGTAGGATTTCATAACGCGCATCCCAGCGATTGTATCCTTTCTCACCAACAATCTCAAGATATGCGTCATATCGATGCGGTGCTGTTAGGTCCCCTTTATAGACATACAGTTTTGCCTGTTTCGTGTTCGGGTGCAAGTACC
>VXZL01000025.1 GCA_009845505.1 Candidatus Poribacteria bacterium
GATACGGGTTCGACGAAACATCAAACTATTTTAACAGGATTTTTTCTCGGCGGTGATTTCGCGGAACTTGCTGTGGTGAGCATTGACGAAAATGACAACCGGCACTTGCACATCTACGCGTTCAACGACAGCGTTTGGGAGTTGAGACTTGACGCAACGCTGCGTCCCGAAGTGTTGTTCGTCGATGTCGTAAATATTGGTGGACGCGATCGCTTAATCACCTACGAACATGGACACCTAAATTGGTTTGATCCCGACTCGGCAGTGGAACGTATGCTGGTTGAGGTCACTACGACCTACAAGGCAACAAATGACGGTGGAATTCCATATATTGACATTACTCACGATGTAAACCGGGACGGTCTCAACGACCTGGTAGTACCCGATATTGACGGTTTCTGGATAGCCACGCAATTGCGTAACGGTTCGTTCACCCCTTCGATAAAATTCGGACCGCCCGACCCTTTCCTCGACAAGATTGCCTTAGACGATAGCCGCAGCTACCGCGAGGTAGGGATAAATGCCTTGACTGCCCTCTGGTATCTGAGCCGTCTCCACCAAATCGATTATGACCTCGACGGACGCAGCGATCTCGTGTTTTGGAACGCTGATCAGTTTGACGTTTATCGCCAAGATGCCCGCGGAATGTTTTCCAGGGTGGCGGAGACTTTCACTGTAGACATCCCATTTGACACCGACGGTGCCTACTCAATCGCCTTTGATTTCAAGGACGAGAATATGTTCTCACTCATCTCTGGCTTCAGAGAGAACACGAAGCGGAGGGTGCTGCGTGGATTCCAAGATTTGAACGGCGACGGCGTTGCTGACTTTCTGATTCACTCACTACAGGGACGGAGCCTCGGAAAACAGCACAGCGTGTACGAGGTGCATCTCGGCGCACCAACACCCGATGGGACGGTGTTCGCGCAGGATGTTAGTATGACAATCCAACCGCGAGGAACCGCTGGTGGATTGCTGCCTTGGGGCTATTCATCGCAATGGTTAGAAGATTTCGACGGAGATGGTGAGATCGACATTCTGTTCAAAGATGTTCAGACCGGACTTATCGGAATGAGCCGCGCGATGCTCGGCAAGTCGATTTCAATAGATATCGAATTCTATCGCATGGAAAATGGAGTTTATCCTCACAAACCCACTACCACGCGTAAAATTAGACCTGCACTTGACCCCTTCGAGCCGCACAGAGTTCTCTTTCCAGTCGTCCTGCTGGGCGATGTGAATGGCGATGGACGCTCAGACCTACTGGTCGGCAAGGCCTGGGAAGAACTGCACGTCTTTCTTGGTGTCCCGGGACCGGAACTGTTAGCGCAGAAACCGCAAAAGATAGCAGTTGCTATGCCCAACGACGAACGAAATGCTCGACTCGTGAACCTCAACAAAGACAACAAACAAGACATCCTCGTGTACTATCCATCAACGACTGAATCCCATAGGTTAACGTTGTTGATCGCCCGGTGATAGCACCCACACGCTAAAGCGTGGGGCTTCGGTTTCGTAGACAGTGCGGTTTTCTCAAAGAGTCGACCGTCTTATGCCGTCTCCACCGTCAGGCAGCTATCCCTGCCTGCAAAATGTTAATCGCAGCGTTGATGTCTCGGTCGTGATATGAACCGCATTCGAGACACGTCCACTGACGATCTGAAAGGGTTAGGGCTTCATTGTGAAAGCCGCAGGTGCTACACGGTTTCGTTGTAGCCGTCCATTGACTGATCTGAACAAAAAGACGCTTATGTTTTTGACACTTATATCGCAATATCTCAACAAACTCGTAGAAGGCAAGGTCGGAGACTTTACGTCCCCACAAGCGTTTCATGCCATCAAGGTTCAACGTTTCAAGGACGATGCTATCAAAACGCCTGCACAAGGCAGCTGCGAGTTTCCATTGAAAATCAAGTCGTTGATTAGAAACTTTGCGATAGAGACGTGCAAGGTCACGGACGCACCGCCACCAGCCGTTAGATCCTTTTTGTTTTCGCGAAAGCGACTTGTTGAGCGATCGAAGTTTCTTCAAGTTAGATTTCAAAGGTTGTGGGTGTTGGATCTTTTCACCCGTGCTAAGGGTCAAGTAAGCGTCTTTCATACCGAAGTCTGCCCCAACGTTTTCACCGGTTGTTGGCAAAGGTGCGGCATCTTGAAAATCCGTTGTGATACACAGCCAATAGTCCCCGCAAGCATCACGTTTAATTGTGATATGGCGGATATTCCCATGAAACTCACGGTGTTTGAAAAAGGTATAGGGCACAGGATCGCGTTTCCACTGGTTTCCATTACACCATTTTCGCAAGGTTATCGTGATTCTATTTTCTTTGAGTTTCCAACCCGATTGTTTGAGCGTGAACGACTTGAACTTATGACGCGGCTTGATATGCGGTTTGCCTCCCAACTTCTTGAAAAAACGCACATATGCTGCGTCAATGCGCCGCAACTCCTCTTGCAGGGCTTGACTCGGCAACGCTTGCCAATCGGGATGTGTCGTTCGCTTGCATTCCGTCAAGTGTGCAGCCATCGCATTATAGTTCGCGTATGGCAAACCCTCTTTATAGCGTTGACGTTGCCATTTATGGAAGTATTCATGCACCTGCCACATATCGTCAAGCAAGTTGCCAAGACGAATACAATTAGATTGATGTCCAAACTTATATTTGTACGTTTTCATGGTATATCAAGTCTCAAGTCTTTAACCTCTGAACAGTGGGTAGGCAGACACGTTGCCTTGCGACAACGCTGTTCATGTCTGCCAACTTGATATGAGAAGTATACCACAATTTTACGACAATTGTCAAGTTAATCTTTCATACAAACCTAATACCCGCCTACATCCCGCAAGCTAAAGCATGGGGTCTTGGCGGGAAGAGTGATAAAATAGCTGCCAACTTTCGGTTGTCTGTCTGCTGTCAGTAGGCAAATTTGTGGCGGTTGCGAACATCTTTACTGCCGTGAATATCTCTTTACCGACAACTGATAGCCCGGGGAATGCCATAAGGCATTCATACTGTTGATTCGCCAATAGCCATTAAAAAAGGAGAAAAACAATGAAACGCATAATTTTTTCCCTAACCTGCATTCTCGTAGGAATAACCTTCAGTTTCTCAGCTCAGGCGCAAGCCGCTGACCATACTAATAATGATGTAAAGCAAGACAAATTCCTCACGGATCACTCAGAATTTGGTATCGGACTTCAGGGAGCCACCTCTGCCTTTGGCGGACTGAGTTTCCGCTATACCGGACTGGCACCGATATACCTTCAAACCGTTGGACGTTTTATCCTTAACGACCAGAATAGCGATCACATGTTCGGGGGTGGCGTTTCGTACGCCATATTTGAGCACCACGGTAGGTGGCATACATCCCGCCTCTATTTCACCTTAGAAGGGGGCTGGCGGTATAAAAAAGAACCAGACCTGCGTGACGAGATTGTCAAATCTACGACGTTAGGGGGCGGACTCGCTTTTGGAGGCGAGCTTGTATTTTCACTCGGCGGTATCCCGCTCGGTTTGAACGTAGCAGTCGGTCAAGGGTTTGGCAGAGAAAACACCGACACTGAATCTAAAGGTATCGCTGGTGTTTACGTAGGAATGGGCATACATGCCTATTTTTAGGGTAAGTTTGACTGCAGTCAGTAAGTTGGATCAACCCAACCTACTGGCTTGCAGTGCCGAGAACTCCGCCTCCCACTCCTCCCATGTCGGTTTATGACCTTCAGTGAGTACAACAAGCGGCAATATACCGCCTGCCAATTGTTTATTTTTTATGAACTGGGCAGCCTCACGCGCCTCAGCAGTTAACTCAGCCCGATCTGGCGTAGGAAAATAGCGGAAGTCAATGCTCCAGCGGGATTTCCGCGTCGTATTCACCTTACTGGTATGTACGGTAAGATTCGACATGAACAACGCACCACCGGGTTTAAGGGGGATGGGTACGGGTGTGCCGCGTGCTTCGACATCTTCCTCCATCCGGACGTTCATATCAGCACCTCGCGCACCGTCCAGCAAACCCCAACGGTGGCTGCCCGGAATAACCCAGCAACACCCGTTCTCGACTGTCGCTTCAACCAACGGCACCCACACCGTAACGATGTGGAGACCGCCTGTGTGCTTTTCTTTTTTTCCGACAACCGACTGGTCGAAGTATTGACTGTCTTGATGCCACGGGAACGAGGTAATCACACTTCGAGGGAGTTTCGTCCGCAACGCAGGGGTGCCAATGTTCGAGACTTCAGTACCCAATAGAAGTCGTACCACGTCAAGAACACTCGGGAGGTTGTAGAGATCATATAACTCGCGTCCAAATACACCAAAAGTCCAGCCGCGAGGCAATATATCCAACTCTTCACAAATTGCAGCGTAGCGTCTCTCAAAGGATTCCTCTTCGTATAGCGCAGATAACTTGCCCTCGCTATACAACTCGTGACTATACACATCCACCTTCGCTTTGATGAAGTCGCGCATCGGTTCTAAATCTTGATCGTCAATAATATCCTTGAGCACCACGTAACCGTCACGTTCATAAGCGGTTTTGATTTCTTGATCTGTCATTGGTCAGTCTCCTTCTGTCGCTGTTGCAGAATCTCAGAGGATATGGTATCATGAATGCTCAGCAGATGCAATATCTATTGATTTTTTTAACGATTTCATACACGAAAGGAAACGGACATGAAAATCACCGATGTAAAATCGATGACCTTAAGAGGTTATAAACAGTGGAACTACGTCCAGATTGAAACTGATGAAGGGCTGACGGGAATAGGCGAAGCACACCCTGGGGCAGGAATTGCCGAAATTGTTCTGCAATTCAAGAGGATACTCATTGGCGCAGATCCGAGAAATATAGAACCACTCTACAACCGGATGATTGGTGCAGCGAGCAACCGATACGCTATGGGTCTATCGGCGATTGGTGGCATAGAAACAGCACTCTGGGATATTCTCGGAAAAAGCCTCGGCGTGCCGGTCTATCGGTTATTGGGCGGGAAATATCGCGACCGCATGCGACTCTACGCCGATGTCGGACACGGAAAAGGGAATACACCCGAAGGCTGGGCACAACGCGCCAGAGAAGGTGTCTCAGACGGCTACCAAGCCATCAAGTTTGACATCGATAACTCCGCAAACGAACTCAAACAGGACGCGGTCAATCGGGAATTAAGCACAGCAGAATTACAGAAAATGACAGCGTTGGTCGCCGCTGCACGCGAGGCCGCAGGCGATGGCATCGACATTAGCATTGACTGTCATAGTCTATTCAGCACGCATTCGGCGATGAAACTTGCTGAACGTTTAGAGCCGTTTGATCTGATGTTCTTGGAAGACCCTGTGCCGAATGATAACGTTGAAGCAATGGCGAAAGTCACTGCGGCGACTTCTATTCCAATCTGTACGGGCGAATTCCTGTTCCGACGCGACGGTTTTCGAGAACTCATCCAAACGCAAGCCTGCGATATGCTTCACGTTGATGTATCTGGCACAGGTGGCATACTTGAGGCGAAAAAGATTGCTGACCTTGCTGACCTCTACTACATACCTTTTGCGGCACACAATATCACATCACCCATTGGGATGACCGCAACGGCACACGTCTGTGCCGCTGTTCGGAACTTCATCGTTATGGAACTCCCGTATCACGCCGATCAGGTTGAATGGCGATGGGACCTCGCAATTTCCGATGCACCGCTCATGGAAGATAACGTCTTCGTCGTGCCGGAAAAGCCAGGATTGGGAGTCGAGATAAACGCAGATATCGCCAGAGAACACCTAATGCCGGGATCCGACCACTTCGGTATCATCTAAATCCTACGCCATTTACCACTAATACTTGCTTTTGAGAATTGCCCACCGGGACACCAATTTCTCTTGTGGTGAAACTGCGAACGATGCGGGTATCGGCTGCCAAGTGGGAGCCCTATCTCTACCTATCTGATTTTGAGTGAGATTGACGGGATTCGAGCCATCGGCGTCCATCACATAGATCTCAAACTCGCCTTCTCGGTCTGAAGTGAAAGCGATTTGGGTTCCATCCGGAGACCAATCAGCATGATCATCCATAGCCCGGACGTTATGCGTCAGCTGCACAACATTGGAACCGTCGGCATCCATCACATAGATCTCAAAATCACCATCTCTGCCTGAAGTGAAGGCAATTCGCTTGCCATCCGGAGACCAGGCAGCCTTCCTGTCCCAAGGCTCCAGGTTGTTCGTCAGTTGAGTTAGTTTGCCACTCTCAACTTCTATTACATAAATTTCACGATCACCATCACGGTCTGAGGTAAAGGCGATTCGTGTTCCATCCGGAGACCAATCTGGGTGACGATCTGCTTTCGGATGGCGTGAGATATTAATCTGATTGGTACCATTGGCATCCATCACATAGATTTCCTCGTTTCCTCGGTTTGAGCCGTAGGCAATTTGTTTCCCATTTGGAGACCATGAAGCACCAAAGTCGCCCGTCGGACCTCGTGTGAGATTGGTGAGGTTGGAGCCATTGGCATCCATCACATAGATGTCATAAACGCTATTTGGGCTCGAGGTAAAAGCGATGCGTTTCCCATCCGGAGACCAAGTGGGACCGCTACTTGATGCCCGACCTTTGGTGAGTCTAACAGGGTTCGTCCCATCAACATTCATCACATAGATATTCGCTCGAAAATCAGCGAAATCCCGACTTGAGTTAAAGGCAATCTTCATAGGGGCGGCGGTTAACTGACTCACGAATACCACAAGAAGACTCATCAGGAGTATAAAGACCCGCCATGCGATTCGCTTAGGAAATGTTAATTTCACGGTTTTGCTCCTTTTATGCTACAAAGATATGCGGACGTGTATAAGTGATTATAGGATCCACCGTATATATTAATGACACAATTTTGG
>VXZL01000196.1:0-1161 GCA_009845505.1 Candidatus Poribacteria bacterium
GAATTAATATACTTATCACTTAACAGGACTCATGACATAACAGATCTCTCGCCCCTATCGACGTTAACAAAATTGAGGTCCCTCACTCTTACCGATAATGACATCACGAACCTAACACCGATCCAAAGTCTCACAGAATTGAGACAGCTTGTTCTTTCATCAAACAGTAAGATCTCGGATATCTCACCCCTATCGAAGTTAATAAATTTGGCAAATTTGGCCCTCACCGGTACTCCTATCACTGATGAAAGTTTCTCTGCCCTGCTACCCTCTTTCGTAAATTTCGATAGTCCAATACAAGTCCTCGATGCTATTATTCCTGCGGGTAAGTTAATCATTTCAAACACCGATATCACGGACCTATCCGTATTAGGCAGGTTCCCAGAAAACGTGTTCCTGTCCTCTCTGGATCTAAGATTCATGGGGCGAAACAGGGAGAACTTGTATTTCAATCTGAAGGATCTCACCCCTTTGGTGGACCTCATGAACGCAGGGAGGCTCATAAACAGTTCCTCCGAAATTCTCTTGCTATACAACTATGGGTTGGATTATGAGTCCCACTACGCGGATATACCCGCACTCTTAGGAAGGGCTCGGTATCTTCCATATCAGCAGGGATCTACGCCTACACTCGAGAGAGAATTTCCGACGGAGGAATCTTGGAGAGGCCACCCCAAAATCTCCTACACGTTTGCCGTGCGTGCCGTTAATACACATGACCCTCTGCCCCGAGGCTTCCCTTGGACACCCCGTACGCCAGGTGGAATCCCCAACAATAGGAAATTCTCCGAGGTCCCTGTTACCTTCATCGTTACCGCGCCTGATGGTACCAGCGAAACACGCGGGCCAGTGCTGACCGGAGACGATGGGTTGGCGCGCGTTCCCGTTACCCTTGGAGAGGATGGGGAAACGCACACTGTGGAAGCGGTTGTTCCCGCCAACGCACCGACCCCGGGTGAAATCGAGCACGCGGAACTGCGCGTGACGTTCACTGCGACCGCCGACATCACAGTGCCACCGCCGGTGCCTTCAGGGGGAGGAGGGGGTGGCGGCGGAACTTTGAGTAGATTATCCTTCCCGGGACAGATCAGTTTCAGCGAGTTGATGTTCGCTCCGGGGGGTGGGCGCGATCGCTTCCCGCAGTGGATAGAACTTTACAAC
>VXZL01000196.1:1261-6873 GCA_009845505.1 Candidatus Poribacteria bacterium
TCCCGCAGTGGATAGAACTTTACAACATCTCGGAGACGGAAAGTGTAGATTTGAACGGATGGCGGCTGAAAATAGAGTCCCTTGATGCCAATGACGATCGACGGCATGCGTTTATTAGGCTGAGACGTTTGATCATTCCACCGAAGGAATCCGCCCTGCTGGTGACATGGAATGCGCCGCATTCTCGCGATATCCCCATGGGGCGCGTCTACAATCTTTACCTTCATCACGGAAATAGCTTCGATCAGCACAACCACCAGCACCGGAACAAAGTCTTCGGGCAGCACGGGTTCTTCTTAAAGTTATATGATGCCGATGGACGCGTCCAAGACATTGCTGGGAATCTGGATGGTGCTGCTGAGACACGCGACACACCGGCGTGGGTGTTGCCTCCCGGCAAAACTGCAGATGGGGAACGGGTATCGCTGCAGCGGCGGTATGAGCGTGTGATGCGGATACCCCTGGATGGTAAAACATCAGCGAGTTGGGGCTCTACATCTGAAATCCCATTGCCGGTCCAGACGTATTGGGGCAGAAGTGCCGATATTGGCACACCGGGACTGACAAACGAAGACCTCTTGTCCCCGTACCCATCTGTGAGTTTTAGCGAGTTTCTGTTCGCCGCGCGCGGTGGACTCCATTCGCTGCCACAATGGATAGAACTCCGCAATGCTTCTCAGACGGAGCCGGTAAACTTGAGAGGGTGGCATCTTGAAATAGAGGCACAAGATGAAACCGGTGCACACAGACATATCAGGCTTCAGTTGAAGGATCTCAGGATCCCTCCGAACCAAGTCGCGCTGCTCGTGACGCAGCACGGGCTTGCCTCTCGGTCGATGCCCAAAGCGCGTCTCTACAATCTCTTGATGCATCACGGGGCGACGTTCAGAGATGGCACACACCGAAATAGGGTGATAGGTCTGAAAGGTTTCTCCTTGAAGTTGTTGACCCCTGATGGTAGAGTGAGTGACACGATGGGGAACCTTGACGGGGATAAACGGACGCGAGATACGCCGAGGTGGGAACTCGGTGCTGGTAAAACTGCAGACGGGGTGCGAACTTCGCTGCTGCGTCAATATGATAAGCTCGGTCAGGCGTTCGACGGGACAGCCTCCGCATCGTGGGTGCCTGCGTCTGAAAAGCCGTTGCGGGTCCGAACATATTACGGTCAAGAGACAGACATCGGCAATCCCGGATATGTCAATGAAGCCCTCCGGTTGCGTGGCGATCAAGTCAGTTTTAGCGAGTTGATGTTTCCGTCAAAAGTCGGCCGCCGTGCCGTGCGTTCCGTGCCGCAGTGGATAGAGCTTTACAACGCTGCTGACACGGAAATTGTAAACTTGAAAGGATGGAGTCTTGAAATAGAGGCACTCACGGGAAATGGTGAACATTGGCATACAGTTATCACCTTGAATGACTTGATTCTGCGTCCGAATGAGACGGCACTCCTCGTGACGGCAGCGGGGCCCCACTCTCAGAGTATGCCGACAGCGTCTATCTACAACCTATTGCGTCAGCATCAGAATGTCTTTCAGAGAAACAGGGGTAGTAACACGGTTCTGGGAGAGCAGGGGTTCTTCTTGCGTTTGCGGGATCCGGCGGGTTCGCGGAGTGATGTCATTGGGAATCTGGACGGCGATCCGCAGACGAGGGATGCCCCGATGTGGGAACTGCCGGTTGTTGAAACAGCAGAGGGGGCTCGGGCATCCCTGCTGCGTCGGTATTATCACGTGACGGGTATCCCGCTGGATGGCAAAGTCGCATCCAATTGGGTATCAGCGGTGAACCTGCCCTTAGATGTGATGTGGTATTACGGTCAGGAGACAGACATCGGCAATCCGGGACACAGAGGTGGGGGGCCGCTGCCAGTGGTGTTATCGAGTTTTCGTGCGGAACATGTTGATACGGGGGTGGTCATCAAGTGGACGACGGCATCGGAGAAAGACAACGCAGGCTTCAATATCCTACGGAGTCAGATACGTCAAGGGCCCTTTGTGAAAATCACTCCCAAACGGATTGCGGGGCACGGCACGACGAGCGAACGTCATACCTATACCTGGACAGATACGACTGCAAAGCCGAATGTTGTGTATTATTACCGTTTGGAGGAGGTGTCGTTCTCAGGCGCACATAGGCAGTTAGCAACGGTTCGATTGCGGGGTCATGTTTCTGCAAGGGGCAAACTTACGACAACCTGGAGTGATTTGAAGCAGCAACCGTAGTCGTCTCAAATACAACAATGCCTTTACGGATAACTATTTCAGCCGTTTTGGGTGTTCTTTAAGAAAACGCATGACTGTGTCTGGATCGGTGGCTTGAAGGTTGCCAAGCGTACTGGCTTCTTCTATGAGTGCTGTCATTTGGACAGGGTTGTCGGTGAGTGTGTCTTCCGCCCTTTCGTAAAAATAGGCTGCCTGCGCTTTTTGATCGTGCTTCTCATTTATTGCAGCGAGATAGATGTAAGCAGCGGCGAGACGTGGAGATTCAGTACGGTTCTGAATGAACTCGTTAAAAGCGAAGCGTGCCTCATTGTAACGTCCATCGTCGTAATGAACGCGTCCGATCCGAAACTGTGCTCTATCGGAGAAACTATCCTTGTGCCCACCGGCAAGATACCTATCACGTTCTGGATATCCAATAGTAGTTTTATAGGCTTGTAGTGCCTCGCTATAGCGGTTCAGTTTTCTGTACAACTCGCCTAACTGGAAATGTGCCATCATCGCTTGCAAGGTATCCGGATGTGATGCAATAACTGTTTTATATGCCGCAAGTGCCTCGTTAGGATCAGAGAGGCGTTCAGCGTAAAGAAGTCCGCTACGATAGAGGGCTTCGGCGGAATATGTCAAATTGGGATAGTGTTTCGCTACCAGTTGATATGCCTCAATTGCCTTCGGGTAGTCTTGTAACTGTCGCTCATAGATGGTCCCGATTTGCAATTGCGCCCGTGCCGCCTCAATAGGTGGTAGGGCGTTGTTATGGAGCTGCTCGCGCAGATTTTCAATGGCTGCAAGGTGTTGGAGTGTCGAAAGTTGTTCGGATGCCAGTTTTGCTTGGGGTGTATGCGGTACGGTGGCAACGAGGTTTCGGACGATGCTTAATGCCTCATTAAAATCTCTATCCGCCCGTGCTTTGTCCAACCGTTCTAATTCCGTTTCCGACATCTGTTCTGCAAGATTCTCGATTTTCCTATGAATTTGGGTTCTCACTTCAGACACACTCTTATCGTGCATTGAAATCTGTCCTAAATATGCGGGGTCGAGTTGTGGCAGATACGCATGAAGGAATGTTTCAAAAGCCCCTATTGCTTTCGGATAGTTCAAGGCTTTTTCGTGGCAAACCCCTGTCCAATAGATGACAGCGTGCATATTCCAGAAGTTCGGATATTTCTGTTTGAGTTTCTCAAACACAGGGATTGCCAGTGAGTATTTTTCAGTAGTCCGGTGGATATTTGCAATCTGATAGAGTGCTTCCGCTGCGAAATTGCTCGTGGGATAATCGTTCACAACCTTTCTGTAGGTCGCAATCGCTAAGCCAGATTGGTTGAGAACGGTATGCCTTAAATGCGCAATACGCCATCTCGCTTCTGGTGCCATGACGGTATCTGGGTGCGCTGCTAACAGTTCCTCGTACTTGACAATTGCTTTTGAAGGTTGATTGAGTTGCGACTGGTTCCGGTAAAGTTCGGCTATCTGGAACTGGGCAACGGCAGCAAGCGGCGTGCCACGGTGCTGAATCATTACACGCTGCTGCTCCCTGAGATCAGCGAGTGCCGTGTTAATATCCCGAATCTTTTGTAAACCCGTTTTATGCACGAAGTGGGCGGCAGGCGCGAGTTTGATCAGCCTGTCGTAGGTCTGAATCGCATCCTGGTAGTTACCCATGCGACTGTAGACATCCCCTTTCTTAATGATAGCCAGAAAGAGCTCTTCAGGAGTGAGACCATTTTTTTCAAACTGCAGAATTTTGTCATAAGCCGCAGCTGCGTGATTGTATTGATGCGTGTAGTTGTAGTAGATTTCGCCAATCTGATAGTAGCACCAACTTTTTACCGCAATATCCTTGGTAGATTCTGCAAGGGCTTCGAGTTTATGAAGTGCTTGGGTATACTCTCCCGCTTCAATTAAGACGTGCACTTCTTCAAAGTGCGCAACCGCTGCAAGCGGAAGGAAGAACATTATTAGCAGTACCTGTGAGATAAGGGTTTTCAGCTGTCTATTGTCAGGCTTCAGACAAGAACAATTTGTAAAAGTCTTCCACCGCTCGGTATACGCTAAGAGGCGGTGAATTGTTACAGGAAGACCTCTTAACTGACAACTGATAACTGATAACCGACAACTATTCATTGCTAATATCCCTTGGCAGCTACCTGAGTTGTGTTGTTGACCTTTAAACTTTGCGCCAGCTTCATCCAATCGGTACCTTGTGCCTGTTCTTTAACCCGCTGGAGGCGGCTTTCTGTGTCCCACGCGTCATTTCGGAGGTGATATGTAATCATAGCATCCTCCAAATTCCGCTGGATGTCCTGTTGAAGATATTGCTCAATCCGGGCATCAGCCGATTCTGATTCGCTTAATTGCAACTCCACTTTCGGCTGCCAGAACTCGCCAACTAAGACAACGGCAGTAATCAAAGCGATCAGAGCAGTGCTTGCGGCAGCGGTTTTGTGCCATTGAAAAAGGGCTTGAATGTTGGATAAAAATGATCGAATACGCGAAGGGGCGGATTCCTCTTGTGAGGCGGCGAGACGTTTGTACACATTCATCTCAATATCCTGAAGTGCTGCTTCAGGTAAAGTTACTTCGTTCTCTGCCATATCCGTCAATTTTAGTAAGGTAGTGAAGGACTCAACCGCTTTGCTACAGTCTGAACATTTCTTCAAATGCTGTTCAAACGATTCTGCTTCTTTACTCGACAAAAGTTTAGACGCATAATCAATAGCTTGTCCTTCAGACTTATTACACTTAGGCATAAATGTTCCCTCCTTTAGAGTTCGTTGTTTTCCCGGAGTGGGTGCAGCAGCGTTTGCAACCGTTTCATCGCACGGTGTAAATGGATTTTCACTGTACCCTCTGCCATATTAAGGGTTTCCGCAACTTCTTTGATTTGGAGACCTTCATATCGATTTAAAATAAATACTGCTTTCTGTTTCGGGGAGAGTTGATCGACGGCTTCACGAATAATGCGTCCGAGCTCCTTCTCTTCCACTTCTTTTACAGGATTGCTGTATTGGTCGGTGGCTACAAGATTCTCTTCTGGAATTTCCAGATCCTCTAACGCATAGACAGGGTGACGCGCTTTCGCACGGTGATAGTCGATGACAAGATTGGCGGCTATTTTGTAAAGCCATGTTGAGAATTTAGCTTTCGGCTGCCAATTCTCCAACGCGCGATACGCCTTGAAGAAGACTTCGATAGTAATATCTTCAGCGTCTTCATAATTTCTTACCGAGCGCAGGAGATACGAGAAGATTTTCGATTTATAACGCTTCATCAACTCATCAAATGCGTTTTGGCGACCGGCTTGAAACTGGGCAACTAACATTTCATCATCAATCAACTTATCCATAATTCCCGACTTTCGATATCGGTTGGAAGTTTTGTCCGTATCAAAAC
>VXZL01000465.1 GCA_009845505.1 Candidatus Poribacteria bacterium
GGACAAAGATAGATATATTTTTATTTTTCATTGAGAGAATCGGCATCTTTCGCCAGACGGAATCCGATAAAGCTGGTACCAATTTCTGGATATTGACCGATTCGTGTTGAACACCGCGCCAGCATTTCAGCGTTCAACCAGGATCCGCCTCTCACAACACGCCGGCTGCCAACCGCGGGGCCTGTTGGATTTCGATCGGGTGTGTGATGATAAAATGTTTCTGAATACCAATCCGCTACCCACTCCCACACATTGCCCGCCATATCCTGTGTCCCATAAGGACTTACACCTGTCGCGTAAGACCCTACGGGTTGCAAATGTGCATCCGATTGATCCCAAACGTTCGCGTGGATGTTTCTGCTCTTAATACGCTGTTTGAAAGTGTTCCCCCAGGGCCAGCGTCTCGCATTCGTGCCGCGTGCTGCCTTTTCCCATTCAGCTTCCGTTGGGAGCCGCATGCCTCGCCACGCTGCATAGGCGGCAGCAGAATGCCACGATACACCAACCACTGGGTGATCGGGTTTTGTTTTGGCAATCTCGGGCCAGGTGCCGAACCCGCCGCCATAACTGATGGGGGTGTGTTCACTACCAGCACCACCGGTTTCAAGCCAAAACCGATAATATTCGACATTGGTGACCTCCGTCTTACCGATATAGTAAGCATTCAGATAGATTTTATGCATCGGTGCTTCGTTCGGTAGGTCTGTATCGCTGCCCATAATGAAGGTGCCAGCAGGTATCAGGCAGAGATTAGGTTCTGCCAATACAGACGACGGATCCGCGAGAAAGGCGTAAAGTAATAAGCATAATGTAGGTAAAATATATTCACTTCGATTGTGATGTAAGTCGTTCATATTCTCGATAGATTTTCTCGGCTTCTGACTGTGCCCCGGAGCGTTCGTATGCTTTAGAAAGGTTCAGGTAGAAACGCGGTTCGGAGGGCTGTAAACGGATAGCGGTCTGGTATTGTTCAATCGCTTCGGGATACTGTTCTAACATTAAATAGGCACCCGCTAAACTGTTACGGTACGTTGCAACGTTGGGTTTTTGCTGGATCACCTTCTGGTACATTGTGATTGTTTGCTTGTAGTTCTGCTGTTGGAAGTGCGCGTATCCGAGTGCCTCATAGCCTCGGATCTCTTGTGGTGCGAGCGCGATGTAACGTTCCAAGGATTGCGTCCCCTCATCCCATAACTGTCGCTTCAATTGGAGTCTGCCGAGTTGATACCATGCCTCAGCGTTGGTAGGCGCCTGTCGCGTAAATCTTTTCAGATGCGTTAGCTGTTCTTCCTCAACGGAAAGCGTTTCAAACCGTTGTAAATTTTCCCGTGCTGCTTCTATTTCACCAATGCGCCGATATGCCGTTCCTAAACTGAAATGTGCTTTGGCATGGTACGGGTCGATTTCAATGAGTGCTTTCAGTGTATCTATAGCCGGGGTCCACGCTTCCTTCTGAAGGAAAGCAGTCGCGAGTGTATAACGCGCCGTCTGTGAAGTTGGGTTCAGTGTTACAGCCGTTTGAAGTTCTTGGATTGCAGCGTCGGTTGAATTTTCACGGAAATGGACGATACCTAACAGGGTCCTGGCACGGGCATGATTTCCGTCGAGTGTTATCGCTTTCTGTAGAACGGCTTTCGCCTTTGGGATGTCTCCTAATTGGATGAGCAGCACATCGCCGAGTTCGCAATATGCCTCGATATAATTTTCATCTGCCGAAACAGCACGCTGAAACGCTTCGGCAGCGTCGCGATATTTCTCGAAGCCGCTGTAAATTAATCCCAAAACACAGTGCGCATCCGCCAATGACGCATCTAAGGCAACTGCTTTCTCCAAAACGGTTTGTGCTTTTTCCTGTTCTCCAAACGTAAGGGCGCGTAATCCAGCGTCATACAACCGCGCTGCTTCAGGATTATATCGAGGTGCGGCAATTGTGAGTGAGGTTTGTAACAATATGAGGAATACAAGGGTGGATTTGAAGGGTATCATGGAATTAAGGAAACGGTTGGGAGGGACGGAGTTTTAACTCCGTCCGCTGTTGTGATAAGTGGCATCGTTATCGCGACTTAATGTTTGCCCACGTCGTCGTTAGACGGTCCTGTGGGGTGACAGGTGTCAAACCGAGCACAGAGCCGAGTCCATCGTTCATTATGTTTTGGATATCGGCTTGTTCGAGCGACACATTGAAAATCCCGATCTCGTCCATGAGCCCTAATGCGATTCTTTCCGTCGGTGTTCCACCTAAATGCACATCAACCCCTGTAACACCGAAGGCACCCGTTGTATCCTGATCGACGTCAACTTCACCGTCGATGTAAAGGATTTTCTTCGCGCCATCGTAGGTGAAGGCGAGGTGATGCCACTGATCGTCATTGACAGTAGTCGGTCCGAAGAGCCAACGTGGATTCAGTTCCTGGCTACCCACTTCGACTTTCCCTTGGTTCGTATTTCTACCGGGGCCAAAGACGTTCAAGATATTGTTCCAACTTGTTGTAAATGCGATAACCATGTGGTCGTCGGCACAACAGCCACTGTACGGGTCACCTTTTCTTTGGAGTTTTACCCAAGCGACACCCGTGTAGGCTTCAGCAGTACTGTCTAAACTGGCTGAGTTCGCTACATTGGCATAGTCATCGTCTCCATCAAGGCTGAGTGCCATTCCCCATTTACCGCCGTCGGTAACTTCGGCACCGTTCATCAGTTCACCGTCGTTTCCGTTACCACTCGAATCGCTAACATCACCCTCGTCGAATAGCCAAACACCGACGGCAGTCGCACTGTCAACCGCGGCAAAACTGTGAAGCGAGATTAACACAGTCCCCAGAACCGTCAAAACGAGTAGCATTGTCCAATTCTTTATCATTTTTACAAGTCTCCTGTGGAGGATTTGCGTGAATTATCCGGACACGTTCCTTCCGTTAGTGCCTGCACTGGACAGACGCAACTAATTTAGCATAAGCATCGAGTATCGTCAAGTGGAATTTTCAACCGCGCCTGAAAATTCTGATTCTGACAATCTAAATTAATCGGCTTTCATCGCACCCCAAATCGTTGCGAGTTTTCCTGAAGGTTCTATATCGGCGGCGACTTTTAATCCTTGCGTCATGAGGGTGTCAATATCATCCTCGTCCAGTGCCACGTTGAAGATGACAACATCGTCAACAATACCACCGAAAAACGCACCCCACTGACCGTGTTGTCCAGTCGCTAAATAGATACCTATTAGAAAAGGTTTGTCGGTTAATGGATTCCTGCCTAAGTTTGGTGTAGTGATACCAGAACCGATCGAAACAGCGTCCAGATATACACCAAATTCATCACCATCCCAGGTAACCGCAACGTGATGCCAATCTGTATCTGGCTTCCAAGGCGCATCTATAAAGTGAAGCGTGCCGCCTGGATCATGTGTGTGATGACGGATTGTCCCACCATCCCACCAAAATCCAGGTGCCCAATCGTCTTTGGTTACAACACCCATACCGCCAGCAGGAGGCTTGTCCAATTTAAACCAAAGCGCGATTGTGTGTTCAGCACCAACCATTAAAGTATCATCGTGCGGAATTTCTACATAATCGTCCGAACCGTCAAGACTTAAAGCCTTGTCAAACTTACCATCCACCCATTTGGCGCCGCCTTCAATTGTGGCATGATTGTCCTTCCCAGAGGAATCTTCGGCTTCGCCACCGCGCCCTTCATCAAAGAGCCACATCCCAACGCAATCTGCAAAATCAATTTCAGCAGCACTGCCGCCTACAAACATCAGGCTAACAGCCATTAAGCTGACACATAATAGTTTTAAAATTTTCATTTTTATCCCTTCCTTCGTCATGTTCGATGCGAAAGTTAGCGAATTATCGACCGGCGATTCCTCAAAAATGAGTCTCACCGGAATTATCTTATCACAGGACATCATCATACCATTTAGATGTTCATTTGTCAAGTTGCACATTCCAATAACCCTGCCTGATTTCCAAAAAACCCTTGAATGTTTTCAGTGCAACATGTATAATTTTGGTGACTTCATACTTTTGCCACACAGAGTTTCCCGGTGTAGGTAACCCCACAAAACATTCTGAACTACCCATTTTTCTTACGATCAAATAAAGGCTTTTGGATGTATTCGATTTGGATAATTGCCGGAAGACAATTCACAGAAAATATTTTCTCTCTCCGTCTACTCATAGGATTAATCGTCTGCTTCGCGCTTTTTGTCTCCAGTACTTATGTACTCACAGAGGATTACGAAAAAAGACTCAGCATTCGCAATGCAGCAGAAATCGAACATCGAAATGCGCTTGAGACGGTGAAAGTCTATTCGCACCTGAAGGTGGACGTAACAAAACCGCCTGAACCCTTAAGTGTTATCTGCTTAGGAATGGAACGGCAGCTTGGAAGCACAGTGACTATTTCCTACGAGGATGTGCCTACAGAGGCGAGAGTAATCGGCGGTGGCAACCCGCTTCTGAACGTTTTTTCTGCCGTTGATGCAGTGCTTATGGTACAGATTGCGTTCAGTTTGTTTGTGATTGCGATCGCTTACGATGTCATCTGCGGGGAGCGTGAAAGCGGAACACTCGCACTTATCGCCTCAAACCCAGTCTCGAAATACCATATTCTGATTGGAAAATACGTCGGTGGGATGGCAAGTCTTTTGGTGCCACTCACAATCGGATGGATAGCCGCGGTGCTGTTGATAAGCGCAAACCCGATGATGGAATTTCACATCGCTGAATGGAGTAGATTCGCCCTATTGTTCGCGGCTTTGGCGTTATATCTTTCCGTTTTTTTCTTACTTTCTATGCTAATTTCAGCAGTTACGCAACGAACAGCGAAATCACTCGTTTGGTTGCTATTCTTCTGGATTGTGATTGTGTTCATCATTCCAAACGGTGCCGTGTATATTGCAAAGCAGGTTCGACCCATACCTTCCAAAGCCGTGGTTAACATAGAAAGCGCAGCAATCAGAACAGCGTTTAATGAAAAAATCAGAGATTACGGCGCAAAGCATCGAAGTAACTCGTACTTTTCAACAGGATACAGTGTGATTAGCGGCAATCAGCCGTTTGCTTTCCAAGTGCTAACAGCATCCAGAGAGGCGATGCGCTGGTATCTCGACGGTGCTCGATTTTACATTCCACAGCGTATCGAATACGCAGCGCAGATAGGAGATCTCCATCGGGAGTACTACCGTTCGCTAAAAAGACAGACCGTTTTGGCTGAAAACCTTTCCAGACTTTCTCCCGCATGGGTTTACTACAACCTCTCCGCGGGGCTGTCCGGCACGGATTTGAGGAGCCACGAGCGGTTCATCCAGCAAGCGCAAGCTTACCGAAGGTCACTGATAGCATACATGCAGGAACAAGGAGCTTTTTCAAGTATCAGTTGGTTTGCACCGGGCAATATCAACGACATGCCCTCGCAAGCTGGACTTGTCGCGTCAGACGAAGACGCGTTTCTCGCAAGCCTCACACCGAAAAGTTGGGAGGATGTGGAGTCGTTGGACTTAAGTAGCATGCCTGTCTTTACCAATGAATCAGCGTGGGGAAATACCGCTCTTGGCGGTGCGTTCCTGGATTTGGTCTATCTGATTTTTCTCAACATGTTGCTGTTTCTGAGCACCAGTGCAGTGTTCCTAAAAAGCGAGGTGAGGTAACAAGATGCTATCTGAAATTATCTGGAGAGAACTCTTAGATCATCTACAGAGCCTCCGTTTCGCGTTGACGTTGGTGCTGGTCATCGTCTTAATGTTGACGGGAAGTGTGCTATACATCCACGATTACCGACAACAGGTTGTAGATTACAGTGAGAATGTTAGCGAAAACTTGGATCTTCTGAAAGATAAGACGAAGAGGGGCTTGCACCGGGCTGTCAGTTTCAGACCAACCCAGCTGATATATCGTTCACCAAGTCCATTAGGATTCATCGCTGAAGGGCATGAAAAAGACTTGCCGAATGCTTTTGCTGTGGATGCGTTTGAACTTGTGGGTCCCCAAACGATCCTGCGTAGAAACTATACGCTCCAGAGATTTGACGCGTTGGATTGGGTGTTTACCATCGGCGTTATTCTGAGTTTTGCAGCGTTTGCGATGACTTATGACAGTATCTCAGGTGAGGCGGAAACAGGCACACTCTGCCTGTGTCTCTCTAATTCGCTCCCTCGTGCAACTTTGCTTTTCGGAAAATACATTGGCACAATCATCAGCCTCTTGATTCCTTTGATCATCGGGATTTGCATGAACATCCTCGTCATCTCGCTTTTCGGGGCACTGCCTTTTGAATCGACCTATTGGCTACAGATCGGCGGGGTCATCCTGTTTTCAGTCCTCTATATTTCTGTTTTTGCGACGCTTGGGCTGTTCATTTCCTGCCTCACAAGGAGTTCATCGGTCAGCCTTGTCCTACTCCTTTTGGTTTGGGTCTGTTTTGTGGTGTTTATCCCAAGGACAGGCGGACTGCTGGCGAGTCGGTTGGCAGCACTCCCCGATGAGAAAACGATAGCGAGACAGGCAGATGATACGATGCACGATATCCGTAAGCGATACGGTGAAGGTAGATTTAGCGCACGCTGGTCGCCGGGCGAACCACTGACCCGTTCTGCCAGAATCGGCGATGCTAAACAGGCAATTTACAATGAATACCGCCAACAACAACTCCATCAAGTGAAACTGGCACAGAATATATCCCGCGTATCCCCAACGGCAATCTATCAAATCGGCTGTGAAGCTTTAGTCGGGACTGGCATCAAACATTACGAGCGGTTTTTCAAGAAAGCTGCAGCATACCGGCGCAGCCTCCTACAGTTTACTTACGAAGAATATCCCTTCAATCCCAATCTCTTTCTGGAAGATGCGGAGAGG
>VXZL01000409.1 GCA_009845505.1 Candidatus Poribacteria bacterium
CTTTAAGTTCAATCAATTCCCCACCAGTAAACTGTGGAGCATTTCGGTTGAGTTTAATGGCTAAATCGGGGAATTTGCCTTTATTGATGCAAGAAAGCATCTGCTTATTAAATGGAAAATTCTCAAGTTTGTTTTCGGAGAGGAATTCCGATTTTTTCTTGCATAAGTCAGCGAAGAAGTGATAAATTGAGTGAGCCATTTATTGGTTTGATTCAAGAAAAGCCATTTGTTTGGTATCAGTTTTGTCTGAGGTTGCGAACTTTCTGTTTAGCCGCTGTTTTCCCCAAATGGCTTCTAAGTCCGCAGTACAGATGTAATCATTAAAAAATCGTGAGACATCATCTGATTTTCGTTGTTCGGCAAGTCTGTTTTGAATGAGGCTGACATTGTGTGAGTCAAGTTCGATTCCTATTGCGTGACGTCCTAATTGTTCTGCGACAACGAGCGTTGTCCCCGAACCAGCGAACGGATCGAGGACAATATCACCAGGATTAGTAGAAGAAAGGATAATCCGAAGCAGCAATTGAATAGGGGTTTGTTGTTTGTGCAAGCGATTCCCTGCTGCATCCCGCAACGCTTCATCACCTGCAAAGTAGCCAGAAGTTAACTCACGGATATCATCCCACACATCTGTAACGAACATACCGTTTTCGCGAGCGTGTTTATAACCTGCTGGCAGCGGTGGATCGATGCGCAGCCGGTGAAAAACACGCGGGGTTTTGCCTTTCGTTGCAAATGCAATGACTTGGTAATGTTTACCAAAACGCTTCAGCCCGGGTACTGCTGAGGTCTTCTTTTTCCAGATAATCAAGTTTTGAAAAGTCCATCCGGTATCGCGTAAGCACTGCAATACGAATTCCGCGTTTTTTTCTCGTTGCATGAAATAGATCGCACCGCCATCGGAAGTCAAGGCATACACCTTTGCACAGATCTCATGCATCCACTCCCAATATTTCGCTGGGGGCAGATTATCGTTCCATGCCTTGTAAGCCTTATCTTGATTGAAAGGCGGATCGAGAAAAGCCAAGTCTATTTTGTGAGAGATACTTTGGCTATCTAACGCAGTCGTGCAACTTTCGTGGAGGACGATGCAACTGTTTGTAAATGAAGTGCCCATAATATTTACGAATTCACGGGTTAGCCCATCGCAGCGGCGACGATGATGCCGAGCGAAATGAGAACACCAGCAACTGTAATACCCGCAGCGGTGTTATTTTCTTCGGCAATCTGACGGTTTAGATCGTAAGGGGTTGACATATCAAAGACCTTGTAGCCTACCATCAGAACCACTAAACCGACGATACTAAAAACAATACCTTCGATGATAAAACCGCCCAAGACTTTAAAGTCTATCATTGGCGCATCTGCCGTGGCTGCGTCATTTTGAGCACTTGCATTGTGTGCGAACATAGTAAAGGCAACGATTGCCACGGTAACCAAGATGAATGTGGTGAAAACGATCTTTTTAGCCATTTTGTGTAGCTCCTTGTTTTGGGCGGGACTTACCGCCGTGCGTATTTGCCTTAATTAATGGCGCACGGTGTCTGCCTACTACGCCAACAGTTCAAACTGTACATCTATGGTGGTGTGCAGATACTTTACTAATATGGCATCTTTATCTTTGATATAAAGCCATCCGGATTCTACATCTTCAAGTGTTTGCGCAGCCGGCACCTCGGTTTCTACGTATTTTTCTACTACGTTGCTGGCTTCAGCGTCGTCCGAGGGCGTTTCTACACCATTCGTTGCATCCTCCTCCGAAGGTGCTGTAAACTGATAGCGTGCTCGAACGCCGTGTGGGGCGCGTCCGTAGCCGACGATAAGTGCGTAACTTGCTTCGTTTTCGGCATAACTCAGTTGCCAGTTCAGCTGCCCCGTATCGGTTCGGGTAAGTGTGTCTATCTTTGCACCTGAACTCAGATGTATATCGTCAGCGATAACAGTTTTAATACCCGGATCGAGCCCTCGGAGCGTATAGATATTCACCATAATATCTTCAGGATTCAGGTGCGGTCCCTTGCCTTCGGTGCAGAAGCCGTAGAATCCATCAGGATAGGTGCCTTTGAGTTCACCCTCTTCCCACTGCTGATACATTGCACTGACCGTAATGCCTTCAGCAATCTGGCCCCACTGCTCGTCTTTAGTGTGTCGATTCAAGCGTTGCAAATAATAGGCGAGAACCAAGCCGTTCCATTGAACGGGCACGCCAAACCAGGGGTGGGTGTGGAAACTTGTACCGAAAACGGGAATGGAAGCGAATCGCATACCGGGCCGGTCAGGGAGATGCCAGTGATACAAGAATGGCAATGCTGTTTCTGCCCAGTAAGTTGCACGTTTGAGGTATTCTTTTTTCCGTGTGAGTTCATAAGCTTCGATATAAGCCCCGACTGCATGCGCCGCTGCGAGAACGTCCGGTTGATACATCGGACATTCCCACATTTGCGCCCCGCGTGGCACGGAAAATTGCTTCATGAATTCAAGGGCCTTCAACCCTGCTTCTCGCGATGCTGTGTTGCCGGTAATTCGGGCGTGTTTGAGGAGTAAAAGTGCCGATTCGGCACAGGTTCCCAGCACCGTTTCACCCGCCTTTCCAAGAGAGGCGGTTTTTGGGTTTGTCGGTTGCCACTGCCAACTTCCATCGGGTTCTTGTGTCGTGATCCGTTGCTGCGTCTCTTCCTGCATATAGGTGAGTGCGGTGTCGATGTTCCCGATATAAAACGGGAATTCCCATCTCAAAATATGGCAAGAACCTCGTGCTGCCAGTCCTTCCTTACCAGATTCTGTTATGGTATTCTTAGCGATTTCTAACGCCCGTTCTTTCACCTGTTCATCTTTTGTGGCGAGGTAATCGTACCAGAGTAAAGTTCCGAAACCGGGTTCGTTGTGTGCTGCCCAATCCACACAGTGCCGAGATTTCCGCGTGTTTTCGTCCCATGTGGTGTGCATAAATCCGTGTCGTGAAAGGAGGAGTTCTTCTTCATCGCTACGAGGAGGTTCAAGCGGTTCTGGGGTTCCGTAAGCGTCAGTCCAGTGTGTTACAGCATCTAAAATAGAGGCGTTTCCCTTGACGATAATTTGACTTTTGATGGAGAGTGGACGTGCCGGTGTCAGTGGATATGGCGTAGAAGCCTCTGTCTCATTTTCCTGAACCCATTCTGGTGCGGTTGGCAGAAACAGGCCGAGAGCGTGGTTTTTCTGGTGCTTATACCAGTTGGGTGAGGCAAATATTGCCGAAAGCATCTGGTTTTCGCCGTCCCAAGTATCGAGTGGATTCCAGATGATGCCGACAACTGATTTCTGTATCTCTACCGCCATAACAGGAACTGTAATTTTATACGGATGCGGGACCAGGCGGTTATCAAATGGTGGGGCTGCATCGCGTGGACTTGAGGAACGTTCTGCGTTTTCCAAGAATTCAAGTCCTGGAAACAGTGCTGCTGTTTTCTTTTCTGGATTACGTCCGCACCCTGCGTAAAGCATCGGACCGTGGAAGGCGAGGAGTGCTCTGTCTCCGTCGGTTTGCAATCGGTATTCCGTTTTGATTCGGGTCGCATCTTCGGTAAGGGTCCACCGCATCTCATAATCCCATTTCACACCGTCGGCATCTGTGTTTGTGCCGCTTAATCGAATGATGGATTCGTCTTTGTTCCCTGCAAGTTGGTATCTTGTCGGGACGAGTTGGAAGGTTTGACGTTTTTCTGCTGCATCGAGATAGGTGACCTCAGAGAGTGCCGGGCTGGTGGCGACCCGTTGATAATTGCCACCTTTTGCGACGAAAAGGGTGTAATATTCAAATCCACCCTCAGCATTCTCGTCGGAAGCGGGGGGTGGCGTGCTGCGGACGAAGACGATGCGTAGATGTTTGTTTCCCATTACAACGCTGCCGTCTTGGGGCTGTGTGTGGAGCTCCTTTGTTACTTTGGTAGTGAGTTTGGGTTGCGCAGAAAGGACTCTAACACTACCTTGAGACGTCTGGCGTTCTTCACCGGCTACGGTTTGGCATCTGAGAGAAGCTGAGAAAGAGAGTGCAGTCGGATGGGGAAGACGGCGAGCCGTCCAGAAGACAGAAGTTTCTTCACCAGGTTCAATCTCTTTGATCGTTTGTCTGGGTCTACCGCGTCTTAACTTCACGCCGTTGATGGCGATTCGCGCCGTATCCGTTTTGCCTAACGGGGCACTACCACTGTTCCGTAGGATACATTGTATCTCGAAATCTTCACCCACTGAGACGACTGCGGCTGTTGGTCCTACACTCACAATTTCCAGTTTCGGCTGTGCAGCGTAAAGTGCTATTTTGAGGGGACGTTCTTTTATTCCGAGTGTTTCGATACAGATATCTCTTAGTGCCGATACACCTGTTGAGGCGGGCTGGTTAAACGCCAGCATCGCTGTTTTTTTATTATCTAAGTAGACAATAGCGATACCGCACCGGAGTTCCGGTTCAGGAGCTCTTTTCGCTTTTCGGAGAGCGGTTTCTTTGAGTTTATATAACTGCGGTTTACCCCACAACGCCCACGCGTAGTTGCTATTGCCTTTGACGTTACATTCCGTCAGCAGTGAGAGAACGATTTCTTTTCCGGCGTAGCCTGTAAGGTCGATATGTTCTTCCTGCCAACGACATTCGGTTGCGACTGATTCAAAACATCTTTCTGGTGCAGCCGATTCGTCTGTATGAGAAATTTCGATAGCAAACTTTACGCCACCCGGTTGCCGCTCCGTATCGTCAAATACGATACCGTCTCTTAACCCGATGGAAAAGTGAAGAAGCAGTTTATCATTGCTATCAACATCAGGGAGGGAAACGGTATAGTCAATTTTGGCGACTTCTGTTGGTGTCGGGTGTTCAAAAATCGCAGGTTGTGTGACACCGCCTGAAGAGTCTCTACCATTGGCAGATGCTTGCTCTGTCCCAGAGATAGTGCTATGTTCAAACATCTCCACGAAGTCGTAAATTTCTTCAACAATGCCAAGGTCTACCCGTATAGGTTCAAGGCCTTCTTCCGTTTCGGCTGCTGTATTGCCGCGCTTATCAGTTTCTTGTGTTTCGGCTTCTGTAGTTTGCGGATCGGTCTCACTTTCTTCAGAGAGCAGGACAATTTCCACAGGTGTTTCTGCCTCGTCTTCGGAGACCGATTCAGTAGGTTCTAAGGGTTGCGGCGTATCATTACCGTCAGCGGGTCCCTCGTCTACGCTTGATTCAACCGGAACGTTGTCCTCGTTTGCTTCGGTGTCTTCGTCTGACGGGATAGGATCGCTGTCTGGATGTGTTTTGGGGTTCGCATCTACAGCGACAGGTGAAGCGTCCGCTTCTTCAGTTTCTGTAGGCTCGGAAACTTCAGTATGGGTCGTAGATAATGCTGTAGTTTCAGCGTCATCTACGGAACTGTCATCTGTTGTGACTTCTAATTCCGTTTGGGATTCGTCGCCATTTTGTGCGTCGGTAGAAGGATCGTTTTCTGCCTCTGTTTTTCCGATGCAGGTAGTTAAAAACTGTTGAAAACCGGTGAGCATTTTTTAATTATTCCTTTCAGGCTAAGTGCTTTGGCTTACGACCGGCTCCATTTCTGTTTCATCTGTTTCATCTCATCGTTGAGCACAACCTCTGCTGAAGGTGTCTGTGCAGAGGATTCAATTTGCCATGCGCCAGACTCGTCTTTTAGTACAGGTTTGCGTTGTGCGACGGGTAAAATGCCAAAGGGTGCGTGTGGCTCGATTTGATACCAGTATGCGACGGAAGATGTCTCATTGCGGAGGTGATTGCCGTGTCCATGCTCTATCGTAACCCGAATTTCTTTCTCGAAACGGACAGGGTTTTCGAGGTGATAGACATAGGAGGTTTGGTAGCCGTCGGTGTTATTTTCGTAGATAGAGGATCCGTTATGTGCAAACGCATTCTCTTGCATTCCCCAGGCTTGATTCAGATAATCTTCTGAACCGGTGCCGTGCAGATCGGGGGGCCACTTGTAGCCATCTACCCAAATCATATCGTCACCTTCACCCCACCATGTACCTTGGAAATTGGTAACTGAGAGGTTACAACCGATATAGTGGCCTGTGCCTTCGGCGGATAGGATGAGATAATTGGTATCCCACGCGAGTCTTTCCGCATTGATGATATTGGCTTCTGGTGTGTTTACAGTGATTTCGTGCCCCCAACCATCACACGGATTTTCGCGATGGAATTGTGCATGAAAATAGGCAACATCGTCGCCGTGTGAATCCGAGTATTGCTCATAGTCGATGTAGAAGTATTGGCGGTGTGGTGTATCGCCTTCGTTGACAAGTTCAATGCGTGCGTTGCTGTTAAAGGGCATCTGCACGTAACTATTGAGTGCGCAGCCTGTATTGAACTGATTGTTTTGGTTTGTGGAAGCGGAGAACAACATGGAATCGTACGAATTGACGATTTCATTTCCGAGTCCAAAGAAGTCGCCTAAGGGACAGAGGACACTTGGATGTTCCTCATCGTCCCAAAACATCCGAATCAGGACGTTGCGATAACCGTTTGGCTGGGTCATCCAGATATGGTTAATACATCCGGGACCTTTGAGGTTTGCGATAACGCGGGTTTCGCCGGGAGCGACATCCCATGCGTCGTTATTTCTGCCTGTTGTATCCCAGGAGGATGCGCGTAACGAGCGTGCTTTTTTAACACGCGTCAACGATGACAATAATCCATCAACATAGGTCATAATTTGGTTCCCTACATAATATATTTATACATTGGTGAGGTGTGGTAAAGCGTTTTGTGTTTACGTATTTATTGCGTTTACCATAGTAGCTCGCGTAGATCCTTAAAAATGTTACACTGGTGTAACATTTTGTGCCTGAAGTGGAACGTTAGCGAACCCA
>VXZL01000069.1 GCA_009845505.1 Candidatus Poribacteria bacterium
TCCTTGCAATTCGGGTTAAGACTATGTTAAAATTCAGAATTAATCCAAAACTCAGTCTGAATCGTAGATTATATCCTTTGGGAGGAGACTATGAAAGTAGGTATTAGGGACGGAATGTTGCCCGTTTCCTTTGAAGAATCGTTTCAGAAAGCAAAAGAAATTGGGTTCGATGGTGTCGAGGTATGTATGGGAGTCAACTACCGTGAGCATCTGCTCTGGCAGGATGGCGGTATCGGCAAGGTAAACAGTTTAGCAGAAGCAGCCGGTGTCGAAATCCCCTCACTATCACCCGGTGGTTTTACTGCTTATTCGTTTATGCATCCGACCGATAGCACACGGAGCGAAGGCATCGCGAAGCTGCAATATCTCGCAGAGACCGCACCGCAACTCGGTGCGAAGGTGATCCTGGTACCGTTTTTTGGGAACGGTAAAATCGAGGACGACCACATCGCCGCACCACGTTTCATAGACGGGTTGAAAGCCGCTGCCGAAACCGCCGAAAAATATGGCATCTCTCTCGCAGTGGAATCAACCTTAAGCGCAGAACAGCACCAAAGAATTATTGATAACGTCGGTTCATCAGCCGTTGGGGTCTACTATGACATGGGTAACGCCACCGGATTCGGTTACGACTCGCCAGCCGAGATTCGGAGCCTCGGTTCTGCTATTTCACAGATGCACATCAAGGATACAAGCGGCAATCACGCTGGCGAAGGCGATGTCGATTTCCCCGCAGTCTTTGACGCTACTCACGCTATTGGATACGACAGTTGGTTCGTACTGGAAACGCCCGGAAAAGATGATCCAGTGGCATCCGCAGCGAAAAACCTCAATTTCGTGAGGAATAACTTTTGAAGTAAGGTGCTACTTGGTATCCGAACCCGTTTCATAATGGAGAATCGGCATGAACAGTCCGAAAACAATGGTTCCACGCTCCGAAAGTAAGAAACTTCTGTCTCTACCAACGCGCGAAGCAGAACTACTCTTTCAAAGCTACGAAAAGCATCAGCAATTAGAGATACTCTCTGCAACCCGTAACCCAAAATCACGCGAGCAGCTTTATTATCTCGTACCTGACTGTACCGAACTTATTCAGGAAAGTACTACCGAGGATGTACTCCAAGTCCTTGATACAATGCTCGGTACAGGACTCGCCTCGGTCCTATTGCCGTGCCTCTCAAACGAACAATTTGAGGAACTCCTTGACATCGCTGTTTGGCGGGATGGAAAACTTGATGAAGAGTCATTGGACCTCTGGCTTTTTGAACTTTCTGAATGCGAACGGGACGACCTCGGACGGTTCCTCAGAGAACTCGACCTCCGGTTATTAGCAACCCTTCTCCACGGACGCATCACAGTCAAAAGTCAATACACCGCTATGTTCCTCGAAAATGAATTGATGGACCCAGGCTCGCCTGCAATTGACTATGCCGACGAACGCGCACGGGCAATTTGCGATGCCATCTGGGAAGCAGACCATGAGATTTTCGGAATACTTATCAACGAACTCGCTGATATTGATGCCGAGGGCAATGTCGAAGCTGAACTCGCTGCTGTTTTTGATGCCGCAAAAGCGGATAGAGCCGAACGCGTCCAGGCGCGTGATAAGGAAACCGGTATTGATGTCACCGAAGCCGACCTCATGGAAAAGGTCGATTTAGAATCACTTACACTTGATGAGGACGACGAGGACGACGATGCACTCGACAACAAAAACGAATAGGTTTTCCCTTGTAGCAGACGCAACGCTTGATAGTCGACTCTTTCTCGCACAAGCACTCACACATGGAGATACCCTCGACGGTATTCCGCGTGAACAGGCGGATACGCTCTATCAGAACATCGCCGCTATCGCCCACAAACTCATCACAATGAAGACAAGAGATCTCTCCGATGAGTCGGCACTCCGAACGCACATTCAAACCGCATTTACGCTTACCAGTCTTGGATTAGAATACGGCAGCAAAGGCGATCTTGACAAAGCAGTTCGTCTCCTTCGCAAAAACCGGGTCGTCAAGTTCTTCCAAATCGGCAATACGTTAACAGAAAAGTTGTTAGAGAGAGCACGACATCTTTTGGACAACGGCGCAATCCTGCCCCCTACATCGGATGAAGAACGGATTCTCGGGGCAAACTACACGGACATGGAAACCGAAAGCATCCCAATCTATACACAGACGGAACTCGAATTTCTAAAGGCGTTGCTCACCTATAGGACAACGATTCGGACGCTTCAGGTAACAATCAGAGAGGCGGATTTTCCAAGAGCATTCATCCACTTGGCTGAGGTTGACACCATTGATCGGCAGCTGGCGTGCATCGAGAACCGATGCCACTACGTTCACGCCTTACCACAAGAAAATCTATTCGCGCTCGATCCGCCGCTTAGCATTTTCCCGAATCCTATTGAGCAGCTCACGCTTGGATTGATAGTTAACCTTGTGCTGTATCGTCAAATTGATTTCCAGTTAGACGCAGATACCCGGCAGGACTTCCACGAACTTGCTTACGTTGACGGTGAAATTCGACCTTCTCTCCGACAACAGCTGCTCGATTGGGTCTCGCAGTACCTTGAGCAAGGACATCAACCGGAGGCTGTAAGAACGTATGCTGTCTCCTATTGGGACGACTGCCTTCGGACTGAAGGGCAAAGAATCTCCGCTGAATAGATTCAGCGGTCAAGTGACCGTCGCTTTGCTTCTGTAATTGCCCTAAGTGCTCGCACAGTGCCCATGTCGTTCAACGCCCGTTCTGCCATGCGACGGAGATCTTGATCCGGTGAATTCAGTGCCTTAACCAATGGATCAACCGCTGGCGTGCCTATCCGAATCAAAGCACGGACGGTAAGTCGACGGACGTTCCACTCCGGATCGGTGAGGGAGGTGATGAGGGCTGGAATGATTGTATCCAGTGGTTTGCCGATTTCGCCTAACGCATAGGCGGCATTCAGTCGAATATCCGCTGACGGTGCTGCGGTTAAGGCATCAATAAGATACGGCACGGCGGGTTCACCTATACCCTGAAGCGCGACCGAACCGACAACGCGGACTGTCTCCTCTGGATCGGCGAGGGAGGTGATAATTGCAGGCACAACGCGAGCCGTCGGGGTCTTAATCTCGCTGAGCGTCCACACGGACATCTCACGAATCTGAGGATTTTCATGGGATAACCCTTGAATCAGGGCATCAATCGCCGCGGGTCCCATCTCGACTAAGGTTTCTCCTGCTTCAGTGCGACGAAACACTTCTGTGTCACCCAGTTGGTTAACAAATGCTTTTGCCCGTTGATCCTCTGATTGGCATGCCATCAAGCATAGAAACATGGAAAGTAAGAAAAAGCGTTTCATAGGTCATAAGTATAGCACAGTTCTCTGCTTTTTGCAAGTGAGGCTCTTAACCAATAACCAACAACTGACAACTAATAACCAGTAAAAGGAGACGCGCGGACTTCGCCACGACGCGAAAACCGCCAATGAAAAATGCAATTAGAGACAGCGACATTTGGCGCAGGTTGTTTTTGGTGTGTTGAGGCAGTCTTTCTACAACTGAAAGGCGTTCATGAGGTCATCTCAGGATACACTGGCGGAACGACTGTCAACCCGACTTATCAGGCAGTATGTATGGGAATGACGGGCCATGCTGAGGTGATTCAGATGCAATTCGATTCGAGTGTTATCTCTTATGAAGAATTATTGGAAGTCTTTTGGCACACGCACGATCCAACAACCTTAAATCGCCAAGGTGCTGATGTCGGCACCCAATACCGTTCGGCGATCTTCTATCACACGGAAGAACAACAACGCATCGCTGAAAAATCTAAAGCAGAAACGGACGCATCCGATTTGTGGAAGGCACCGATCGTTACGGAAATTACACCAAGCGATACCTTTTATTCTGCTGAAGATTACCACCAAAACTATTTTGAACTGAATCCAAGGCAGCCTTACTGTCAATTCATAATCCATCCGAAGATGCAAAAATTCACAAAAGATTTCAAGGACAAACTCAAAAATGACCAATAGACACATGCTGAAAACGTCCGTGATAAAACTCCTCCTCATCATCTCTTGTTTGAGCGTCGGCGATGCAATCGCCCAAGAAGCAACATCGCCGGTAGCCGTATCCGTTACAACAGCGAGACGCGGGACGATTGTTTCCGCTAAGCAGTACACTGGACATTTAGAACCACAAGCAGAAGTCCAAGTATTCGCCAATGTTTCGGGGAAAATTGTTGCATTGGGTGCAACAGTCGGACAAAATGTCGCGAAAGGCGATGTACTCGCAGAGACCGATTCGAGTGAAGCCACACTCGCTGTGATACGCGCAGAATCAGCACTGAGTAGCGCACAATCTCGACTCACGGCAACACAAGCAAACGCCCAAGGACGCGTTGAGTCTCAGTTAGCCGTTGCACAGGAAACGCTAATGACGGCGCAGTCGCAGCTGACGGAAACGAAGTCACTTGCCGAGATGCGTATTCGGAATCAACTCGTGCAGGCAGAAGCGGCGTACCAAGCAGCTCAGGAATCCATCGAAAAATCGGAAACAAATGCAGAGCAGTCGTTGACACGGGCAAAAGTCGAACTCGACAAAGCACAGTTAGACTTTGAACGCACAAAGTCGCTTCATGAAAAACAGCACGTCAGTGATAGCGATTTTGAAGGAGTGGAAAACCGCTTGAAAGTCGCACAAACCCGCTACGAAGAAGCCGTCGTTACAGCAAACCAATTTCAGGAGGGTGCGAGGCATCCGTCCGTGGAAAGAGCAAAAGCAGAATTAGATGTTGCCCAGAAACTCGTGGAAATTCGTGCGTGGGAACGCGAGATCGCTTTAGCAGAATCAAAAGTTACACAAGCGCAGGCTGATTTCAGTGCAGCACAGAAACTGGTGGAAGCGAAATCGTGGGAACGTGAGATTGAAATCGCGAGCGCCGCGGTCCGTCAAGCCGAAGAACAACTTAAAATCGCGGGGGAACAATTGAGTGACGCTATCATTAAATCCCCGATTGACGGCGTTATCGCAACACGCCACTCAAATGTGGATGATTACGCGCTATCTGCCGCGTCACCTACGGGGAAACCGATATTTACAATAATCGGTGTTGATCGCCTCAAAGCCGTTTGGAGCATGCCCGTTGGGGAGGTGCGCCGCATTAACACCGGCGAACTCGTTTTGATTTCCACGAACGCTGGCATTCAAAATATTGTCGGCACGATTGACTTTATCAGTCCAACGGTTGATCGTGAAAACAACACAGTGCTTGTCCAAGCAACCGTGCCGAACGCCGCGGGATCCCTCTCTCACAACAGCAGTCTGAAACCGGGCGGCACAATCACAGTTTCCATCAAAACAGGCGAACGCAAAAACGTCCAATTGCTCCCTTTCCATGCTGTCCTACACATTCAGAACGGGAGTGGGACTGTCTTTACTGTTAGAGAAAATGCAGCGCACCGAGAACAGATAAACGTTGGTGCTGTTTATGGTGGGGAAATCGAGATTACCTCAAGACTTATCAACGGAACACAAGTGATTGTGAGTGAGCAGCACCGGTTACAGGAAGGAACGCCCGTGTCTATTGTTCGTGATTAAGGTAGGACTTACGTATGCTGCTCTTTTGTAGCACAAACTTCATAGTTTGTGGCAGGAGACCATTGTGTTTTCCGAAAATTCTCATCTCACAGAACGGGCTGCAGTCAAAATTGCGTAAGTCCTGTAAGGGGTAGGTTCTGTGTCTACTCCATAGGACGTCTCTTAAAACAGGTAGGCGAGGTTTTGCAGCGTACACGCTCCCGGTGAAGTCCACACGGGCTTCATACCGTTGATTTGGAATGCCATTAAGGCATTCATACCGTTGATTTATGCGACGGGCATTCCTAACCTCGCTAATGCAGCATACACAAGTAATGCTAAAACCTACTATAAACAGAACTGGTAGGTTGGTAGGAAAGTATCTACAGCAGGCATTAATCGGAATCAACTTCCGCTATGTTTTTTATAGGCAAATTCAAGGATCGGGAGAAGTTCCGTTATATCATCACGGATATGGTAATAGACATAATCAGCGGATTTATTCTTACTAACTGAATAAAAATCACATCCACATTGACGCTTCAAATCTTCTGCGTCTTTTCTCATTAGTCGGACATGGAGCGTAAAGGGATTATACTGAAGATGTACCCCAAATACACTTTTAACCTGTGTAACTCCCTTATCCGTTAACCAAAAACGGCAACTTTTTTCATAGAATTTCGATTTTAACCGCCAATCCTTTGTTTTAATCAAATTCTGCGTCTCTGCCACCGTTCTGTAAAATACATTACATCTTTCTTCGGAGAAATTTGCTTCGTGATAATCTCTAATTTCCTCAGATACTAAATTTCTAATTCGCTCTACCGTCCATTCGCCACTAAGTTTGGAAGGAGCAACAGACTGTTTTGTTGTAGGCTGGCTATCAGTTACATTGCTCACATCTTCTTTAGAATCTATAGGACGAGGTTTGGATGTATCTGCTTTTTCTTTTAATGCGATTTCAGCAGCCTCTTCTGCTTCACCGGACGCTACATTGGATATTAAGAGATATTTCTCCAAATTAGAGATAGCATCCTCCCAATTTTCAATAATATCAATCTTGCAGAAAATTCTTTCGTTTACAGGTTTCCCGTCTATCCACGAGAAATAGAAACGCCATATTTTACCGTTGGTAAGTGCAGCAACACGCACACCTGCTTGAAACGCGTAGTTGACAATCTGGCCTTCGTGTCTTTCAAGCGGTTCGTTCCATCTTTTGCATTCAAGAAATAAAGCAAGTTTATCCCCTATTTTCAGGGCGTAATCGACGCTTCCATCCTTAAC
>VXZL01000216.1:0-874 GCA_009845505.1 Candidatus Poribacteria bacterium
CGCCATCGAGTTTTTTGACGGCAGCATTGGCATCGCGACGAATGTTCCGAATCGCGACTTTGCCTTCTTCAGCTAATTTACGGACGACTTTCGTTAGTTCAGTCCGTCGCTCAAGCGTAAGTTCGGGGACTTGGATTCGGATTACATTCCCGTCATTGCTTGTCGAGAAACCTAAATCGGAAAGGGCGATTGCCTTTTCAATTTCTGTAATGAGTGTTTTATCCCAAGGTTGGATGACGAGGAGTCTCGGTTCAGGCGTAGTAATTGTGCCGACTTGGCTCAGTGGGTTTTTACTCCCGTAGTAGTTGACGCTCACCTGATCCAAGAGCGCTGGCGTTGCGCGTCCTGTCTGTACATGTGACAGTTTTGTCGCAGTCGCATCTACAGTTTTCTTCATCCGGGATTCAGTCTGTTTAATAATTTCTTGCATCTGAATGTTCCTTTAAGAGTTTGCGAGGCTCAAAAAGCCGATTCCACGACGCTATCTCTCTACTGTCCAAGGACATAAAGCACGAAACGCTTAATGACGATATTCTCACCCAATTGGGCGATTGCGTCTTTTACAAGGGTTTCGACAGTCTTGTCTGTATCGCGAATATAGGGTTGCTGTAGGAGACAGGTTTCAGAATAAAATTTAGAGATACGCCCTTCGACGATACGTTCAGCGATGTGTGCGGGTTTGCCTTCTTTTTCTGCTTGTGCCTGCAGAATCGCTTTTTCAGCTTCGAGATCTTCAGTGGGTACGTCTTCTGGGTTGAGATACTTGGGTTTAGCCGCTGCCACCTGCATAGCGATGTCTTTGCCCAACTGTTGAAATTGCTCCGTCCGCGCGACGAAATCGGTTTCACAATTCAGTTCGACTAACGTGCCGACC
>VXZL01000216.1:884-6849 GCA_009845505.1 Candidatus Poribacteria bacterium
TCCCGTTGGTATCTGTAAGTGCCTTTTTGCAGTCCATAATGCCGGCACCGGTGCGAGAACGGAGCTCGCTAACCATTTTTGCTGTGATTTCCATTTCGTTTCCTCTTAATGAGCAGTCAGGCATCAGGGCGTTCGCTACGAAAAGCGAAGCCATTCTCAGCGGTCAGTAGGGCATGCCTGGAAACTGTAAACGTTAATAAATTTCCATTGCTTGTCTATCAACTGTTGATTGCCGACTGCCGATTTCTGGTGAATTGCGGGCGCGCCATCTGTGGAAAAAAGGAGGCGCGCCCGTCGTGCCTTTATTGAGATTGTTGGCGAGGTGATCTGCCTCTTCTGCGTTGGCGCTGTGGCCGCGGACGTTGCTCACCATCCCCGATTGCTTCAGGCTCTGCGGACAATTGGGTTTCTTCGAGGATCGCCGCGCTTTGCTCCTCGCGTCGTTCAGCATCAAGCATCACGTCAAGTTGCTGTGGTTTACCATCGGCTTGCCCAGCGTCGTCTGCGGTTTCTGCGCCTTCTAAGGCAGTCCCGCGACCTTCAATCACGGCTTCAGCTAAAACAGAACAGATGAGACGGATCGAACGAATAGCGTCGTCGTTGCCTGGAACAGGTAGATCAACCGGATCGGGGTCGCAGTTGGTATCAACGATTGCGATAATTGGAATGTTTAGCTTATTGGCTTCGGCAATAGCGGTATGTTCCTTACGGGTATCCGTCACCACGAGGGCTTCGGGTATTTTTTTCATTTCTCTGATGCCGCTGAGGTTGTTATCAAGTTTACCTTTTTCACGTCGTAGGGACATTACCTCTTTCTTGGGCATCTGTTCAAATAACCCGTTCGCTTCGTCTGCGTCCAATTTATCGAGTCGGTTGATACTGCGCCGGATTGTCTGGAAGTTGGTCAGCATACCCCCCAACCACCGATGATTGACGTAGTACATACTGCATCGCATTGCTTCAGCGCGAACGGCTTCCTGAGATTGCCGTTTTGTCCCGACAAATAGGACGGTCCCGCCTTTTGCTGCAACATCTTGTACGTAGGCGACCGCTGTTTCAAGCATCCGTAACGTCTTCTGTAAATCGATTATATAAATCCCGTTCCGCTCGGCGAAGATGTATTCAGCCATCTTCGGATTCCAGCGACGGGTCTGATGTCCAAAGTGAACTCCGCATTCAAGGAGTTCTTTCATTGTAACTGCCAAGGAAAACCTCCTGAGGTTTGTAGAAGTGTTGGTACTTCTACAGGGTTTCCACGTCCATCTCCTTCACATCTGCATCAGACTCTCGACATGAGAGAACCCACTGTGCAAATCGGGAGATGTGTCGTATTCTTTCTTATCACGCTTTATACGCAGGGTAAATTATAGATGAACGCCTGTTCACCAGATTAATACATATATATTACCACAGAAACACTTGAATTTCAAGTTTAAGTTTTATAGCATAGGTTTTTGTAGGTGTCAAGAACAATTTAGCAAATAGCAATTAGCGATCAGGGCGTTCCGTTCCGCTTCGCTCCAAAAGCCGAAGCCATTCTCAGCAGTCAGCAAAGAGGTTTTGTGGATAGACAAACATCCGCAACTGATAGACGATTTAACTGATGGGAACCGAAAGCATAGCGTGCTGATGGCTAACTACTGACTGCTGAAAGCGTAGCATGCTGACGGCTATAAAGCGAATTGCGATTCGCAGTATTTTTAAGTAGAACGCAATTGGTATCTGTGGTATAACATAGCAGGAGGAGATGACCTTGCAACATCTAATTGCGCCTATTGCCACTCACTTTGAGACAGACCCGGAATCCGTTCAACTTGGACCCATCCAGCACGGGACACGGTTACGGCATAATGTGTGTTCCGTGAATGTTGATGCCGATAAATATTTGCTCAAAGAACACGACATCAAAACTGCTGTTGTTGCATCGGGGCACACACCGTGCCAAATTGAGACCGAGGTGCTATCGGTTTTACACCGTAATGGCTGCAAAGTCCCAGCAGTCGTTTGGAGTTCAGCGGAACTACATGCCTTGTTGTTAGAGTGGTGCGGGGAACAGACGCTCGATGCTATCGCGCAAAGTGCTGAGGCTCCTCCTGCGGATATTAAACCCCTCCTTCAGAAGATTCTTCGAGAGTTCTGCGAAATCGAGTCTTGCTTTGCACTGCGTTCCGAGCATTTCGCGCCTTATGTTTTCCCTTTTAACGCGCACGAGCACCTGAAAGATTTATTGGAACGCGGTGTAAAGGTTATCGGGTATCTCTCTCATCTCGGCGAAAAGCCGATGGCATCCGCACAGGCAGACGCGCTTATAGAGAAATGGAACGCACTCGCTGTTCGACTACAACTTGCGCCAACAGCACTTGGCGGTCTGGACAACAATGCTCGGAATATCGTCGTTGCGGAAGATGTGCCGATATTCATTGATTTCGCGAGTATTGGTTGGAATTGGCAAGAGATACGACTCGTGCAATTGTTTAACAGCATTGGTGCCTTCTTGTCAACGGCGGGTGAAAGTGCCAACTTCGTTTCACTTTTAGACGCGGAACTTGTTAGCACCTACGCCGAGTGGGTATGCACACATCGAGAAACCAGTTCAGCCGCGGAGATCGCCGCTCGGGTTGATGCACACCACCTGCTCTTTTACCTGTCAGTTATCCATCAACTGATACAAGCAATTGCACAACCCGAAATCACTGAGAGCAAGATGCTACTCGAAGCTTGGGGCGATGCCAAACCGAGATTCCAGTGTGCCCTCACGCAGATTATTGACACAGATTTAAGTGACGATGCGGATACTGCAGAGATTCGTGCGATGATAGGCGAATTTCGCGCCTAAAGCCGTGGGTGTCACTCCTTAACAGTATCCTTAAGAATCGTCTGGCGAAGTTTTTCGAGAAATGTTTCTACTTCCGGGGTAGACGGTTTTTTCGTATAGAATTCGGTCTGATAGGATTTTAGGACATCGTAAAGTGCCGTTAGATTGGTTCGGCGATTTCGGTTTGCCTCCCGCACATTCATAAATACTGTGACTATCTGTTGCTCAGAGATACCGTCGGGTCGATTTTCCGATTTTTTAAGGTGTTTTTCGACACCGTTGAGTGCGCGCTCCGCCATCCAGTAGCGAGTCCCTTCAACGCCGCCGATTTGACGGTAGACGATAATTCCTGCGATTAAGGAAACTCCCACGACTGCCAGTAAAAAGATAAGAACTCGCCTATAACAGCCGCTCAGTTTTTTGTTTATGTTTAGCATGTTTTGGGTTTTGGGTTATAAGTTTTAGATCTTTCCTTTGCGTATTGTTAATTCGGTCTTTAATTTTTTATCCCCTATAAATTTTGTGCCGTGCGAGTCGAAGTATTCAAATTGACCTTCAAGCACGTCAAACACGGCAACATCGGCGACTGTACCAACTTTCAGGTTTCCGAGTTGATCTTCACGTTGAATTGCTTTTGCAGCACTAAATGTCGCTTTCTCAATCACATCTGCGAGTGGGAGACCTAAGTGCATCAACTTCGACAACGTTGTCGGCAGATCGTAAACGGGTCCGTTGATGTTTCCTGTGTGGAGGTCTGTGCTGATGACATCAGAGATGAACCCTTGCTCCATGGCGCGTTGTGCGACCTCATAGTGGAAGCTGCCAGCACCGTGTCCGACATCAAAAATAATACCGTCTTCACGTGCTTTCCACGCTTCAGGAATGATTCTGCCTTTCTCGTCAACGATGTTATCGCCGTTGCCTTGAAAGCAGTGGGTAATCACGTCGCCCGGACGAAGTAATCCTAAAATCTCAGGGAGCGGGACCCCGGCCCCGATATGACACATAACGGACGTTCCAGCGCGTTCGGCGGCTTCAATGGCGAGTTTCAAGGGTTGGACACCGTTATCGCCGACCTGCATTTTGCCTTGACGCACCTTGACCCCAACGGTAATATCGCGATGCTGTTGTAGGGTGTCAGCGACGCGTCCTGGGTTGGCATAGGCTATGTTAATCATCTCACCTATGGGTCCGTAGACGAGTCCGATCCCGGAGATATGGATGTAGGTAAGGATATTGGTTTGTGCGGGTTCGGCGATGAATTCTCGGAAACCGGGGAAGGTCACCCAACCCGGACTACCAGCATCAACAACTGTGGTCGTTCCGGCAGTTGGGCAGACTGCATCGGCTCTGATGCCCCATGTGGTTACACCGTAATAGACGTGGGTATGTATGTCTATGAGTCCGGGTGTGACGTATTTGTCTTTGACAAAAATGGTATGTGTCGCTGCATGCTCTGAAATATCGGGTTCGATTGCTGCGATAGTGCTGTCAGCGATTGCGATATCGCGCACAGCGTTCAAGCCTTGTGCGGCATCAATGACAGTGCCGCCTTTTAGGAGGAGGTCATATTTCATTTTCGTCCTCGGTTGTCGGTTGTTTTCAGACGCCGCGTTTATCGCCCCATATATCCACGTGCGTCCGAGGGGAATAGCGATATCCGTTGTTTTTACAGAGTTCAACGAGCCATTGCTGTTTCTGTTGTAGCACGGCAGGTGTTACACCTTGCGGCATTAGCAAGATTGTCTCTGCGGGGATGCCAATGTCTGTCTGTAGTGCTTGGATCTCCGCTAAATCATCAGGGGTATCCACGACGAATTTCACTTGACAGGGATAGGCATCTAAAAATTTTCGGATAACGTCGGGACGGATACGTTCGCGTTCATGCCGTTTGAAGAACCGATCGTCTGTCGGCGGATTAGAGTTTCGCAACTTAGGACTCATCGAAATGAGATGCGCCGCAACCTCTGCGAAGACCGTAGCGTTCGTTTCGATTGTGATATGGTGTCCTCGCTTATCCAACTCCTTACAGAGTGCTACCAATGCCTTCGCTTGGATAAAAGGTTCGCCCCCTGTGATGACGACGTGTTTACACCCGTATTGTGAAATAGCAGCGACGCTTTCAGCGACGGAGATGTCCCGATTTTCGGGGTTCCAAGATGTGTAAGGTGTATCACACCAAACACATCTCAGGTTGCAATAGCTCGTTCGGAAGAAGACAGAGGGGACACCGATAAGTTGTCCTTCTCCCTGAATTGTATAGAAGAGTTCGCTGAATTTCATGTTTTTGTCCTCGCCGAACACAGTTTACCACAAGCGAGGCACAGAGACTTGCCCGACACGGTTTGTAGAGACGCGGTATTGATTTCCGCGAACGATTACGCCTCAATGAGTTCAATCTGAACGTTGTCGGGTCCCTTGAAGAACGCCATCATGAGTCCTTGGGGTTTCAGGTCTTCGAGTTCCGCGCCTTTGGCTTGTAGATCTGCAACGGCTGCGTCGAGGTCTTCTACAGTGAAGGCGAGTTGGTAGACCCCGTAACGTGGATTACCACTGGTACCTTCTACTTCCATGTCGCCTAATTTAGGCGAGAGGAAGATCCGTTCCCCACCGATCTCCATACGGACAATTTTTAGCCCGCGGACATCGACTGTTTCTAAAACTTTTCCGTCAAACATCTTTTCATAATAACTGACTGCGCCGTCCAAGTCCTCACAACGAACGTGGACGTGGTGAAATGTAACTGCCATTCTTAGAATTCCTTTCCTTAGAAGAAGTGCGCCTAACGAGCGCGCGCTGAAATGTGATAAAGATATGCTATTATCACATAACCTTTTGATTGTGTCAAATGATTTTTCGTCGGAATTCGGATAACTTAATTGAAGAAAACGAACTTTTTTGGGTTAAATCGGACTAAGAAGTAAACGAAAACTTAAATTAATCGTTTAGTAGAGTGACAAAACAAAATTAACATTCATAACAGGTTTACGTAGAATCAAAGAAATTCACCCATTCCGACGAGCCGGTGCGGTTAGAAACCGCACCTACCAGTGGAATGCGTAAGTCCTATCACAATTAACATTCACAGTGTTTTTGCCGGTGCGGTTAGAAACCGCACCTACCAGTGGAATGCGTAAGTCCTATCACAAT
>VXZL01000203.1 GCA_009845505.1 Candidatus Poribacteria bacterium
ATATTAAGGTCTGGCATCTATTTTCTCCGGACGTTATCAGTGGACGAAACGATGCCAAATTATATACGGATTAGGGCGAAATTGCAAGCGAAATTTCGTTGTGTGATAGGCTATTCGTATCTGGAAAACTTGACAAGCACACTCACGCATACCACAGAGAGTACAATTAGGAAATTCATTGTCCTTTCCTTTCTTGGTTTTTCGAGATTTTTGATGTGTAAATAAAATATGGGAACATGCTTTAGTAAAACGCAATATCTGTGAAAAGGTGACAAAAATTTGTGATGAATTAACAGAAAATATTGACACCCAAACGTTCTCACCCTATAATATTTCTAAAATTGACGTAGAGGCATCGAAAATGAAGCCATCCAAAAAACAGATGCTTTCGCAAAAATACTTAGAACAATGCCGACACCCTAAGATTCAGGCACTTCAACCTGATTCAGAAAACGCAAAAGACTTGTGGATACCCACCGCTAAACAACTTCAGGAGCTCTTAACACAGAAACTCCCCCATCCCGACAGATCGGCTTTACGCCGTACCGCAGAGGGATGGGAATATGAAACTTATTTTCGTGAATGGGCGACCGATTACGGCACTTATATTGATACACACCGTCAGTTCGTCGGAAAAGATGCTGAGAGCGTGCTTTTGGAGGTACTGATGGCATTTCTCGGTATCGGTGAACGATGGATGGTGTGATAGCACCCAACGTCTAAAGGCGTGGGCTTCGGTTTCATAGACAGTGCGGTTTTCTCATAGAGTCCACCGTCTTATTCCGTCTCCACCAACGGGCGTTTCCCTGTAGTGTTCTACAGGCATATCGTCAAGTGACGGCTATCCCTGCCCGCAAAATGTTTATTGCAGCGTTGATGTCTCGGTCGTGGTGAGACCCACATTCAGGACATATCCACTGCCTATCCTTCAAAGTTATGTTTTCGTTATGAAATCCGCAGTCGCTACACGGTTTCGTTGTAGCCGTCCACTGCCCGATTTGAAGAAACTGACGCTTATGTTTTTCACACTTATATCGCAAAATCTCAACAAACTGGTAGAAAGCAAGGTCGGAGACTTTGCGTCCCCACAGGCGTTTCATGCCGTCAAGGTTCAATGTTTCAAGCACAATCGTATCAAACTTCTTACAAAGTTTGCTGGCGAGTTGCCACTGAAAGTCTTTACGTTGATTGCTGATTTTCCGATAGAGGCGGGCGAGTTGTCCCACACACCGCCACCAACCATTAGAGCCTTTGACCTTACGGCTAAGTGCTTTGTTGAGAGACCGAAGTTTCTTCAAGGATTGTTTCAAAGGTTGGCGGTGTTGTATCTTTTCACCCGTCGAAAGTGTCAAATATGCGTCTTTCATACCGAAGTCTGCCCCAACACTCTTACCCGTTGTTGGCAGCGGTTTGGTTTCTACAAAATCGGTCAAGATATAGAGCCAATAATTACCGCAAGCCCCACGCTTTATCGTGATACGACTGATATTTCCATGCCATTGGCGATGCTTATGGAACGTATACGCCACTTTGTCATGTCGCCATTTCCCTTTTTCCCATTTTCTGAAGTTGAGGATGAGGCGATTGTCTTTTAACACCCAACCTGCTTGTTTCAGCGTCAAGGACTTGAACTTATGCCGTTTCTTAATCTTCGGTCTACCGCCAAGCTTCTTGAAAAAACGTTCATACGCCAAGTGTATCCGTTTCAATTCTTCTTGCATGGCTTGACTCGGCAGTGCTTTCCAATGCGGGTGCGTCGTGCGTTTCAAATCAGTCAAATGTTCACACATCGCAGCGTGGTTCGCATAAGGCAGACCGTCCTTATAACGTTGACGTTGCCACTCATGGAAATACTTATGCACCTGCCACAGATCGTCAAGCAGGTTGCCAAGACGAACACAATTAGATTGTTTCCCGATTTTGTATTTGTAGGTTTTCATGGTATATCAGACATCAGACTTTTAACCCCTGCAAAGTGGGTAGGCAGACACATTGTCAAGCAACAATGCTTTGCATGTCTGCCAGCCTGATAGAAGAATTATACCACAATTTACACTAAAAGTCAAGTTTATTTTCTTGACACACGCACGCAACTGGCTTATATCCCAAAGCTAAAGCATCGGGCTTTACGCCCGAATGCCCGTAAATCTGGAGAATTAGATGAATTTTGAACAAGTACTGACGACGATTGAACATTATAAACAAGCGGGTATCTCGCTTGAAACCCTAACAACCCTCTTGAATGACGCATTCGGCGATTGGCTTGCATCACAAGGCGTAAGTCACCTCATGATGTTAGGAGATAATACATTATGCTTGAACGTGAGAGGGGAGTTAGCACACGAAAGCTCTGTGAACGGAATTAGAAGTTACTCCCGATTTCTTGTGATTTCGCTGGATCAGGTGGCAGAAGAACCGGAGGTAATAGCAGAGGCACTTAAATCCTACACTTCAGACGGCGATGGGGCTTATCTGTGGGTTATTCCAGATGGCTACATGGCGGTATTAACCCCAGCGGAACAGGAATGGGAAGCGCACGGCGGCGGGTATTTCTCACATGAGTCTATCTGTATCTCTAACACCGCTGATAGAGATACGCGTTGCCTCTTAGAGGTGCTTTATGAGGATCTGAGTCTGGAAAATGTCTCTTGCGAATTCAAGGTACCTGCACATCGTTCAGTCCACTATCGACTCGACAAACTCAAGGACGCAAACGGTGAACCGTTGATTGCCAAAGATGCGCCCGTCAGTTATAAAATTACGAGTCGCGATGCACGGATTGTCGTCCAAGGTTCGCGCATCCTAACAAGCGGTGAAAATAGCACCTTTGCGAGCTTTGGGACGGTAATGGCGTGGTGCCCAATGCCATAACCCTTCAACGTCATAGGTACCCACACGCTAAAGCGTGGGGCTTGTGCTTCATAGCAGTCAGCGTTTTTCTCTCAGAGAAAACTAAAATTGATGACCGACAACTATTCTTGACTTCTTTCACGCTTCCATGTACAATTTTAATATCGCCAAAAAGGAGGCAAACTATGGATGTACGAGACCATTTTGACTTCATTGATGAAACCAGCATCCGCATCAAGGGGTATCGCGTCTATATTGACGAAGTGTTAGAACAGCATTTACAAGGCAAAGAGCCCGAGAAAATTCTGTGTTGTTTCCCAAAACTGCCTTTAGAGAAAATATATGCCACACTCCTTTACTACGAAGCAAACAAAACGGAGGTCACAGCCTATTTAGAACGCGTGAAACAAGAGAAAAAAAAATTAGACAAGGAATGGCGGCAAACTCAGAGGTCAATACGACGACTCGTTGAAGAAAGAGAACACTTGCGAAAAGATCGGGAAAAACAGATCGCCGAAGGGAAATTTGATCCGATCTGGGATGAACCTGCATGAAACCCCGGTTTCTCTTAGATGAACATCTCAAACGGGCGATTCAGGAACAACTCGCCGAAATGCACGTCAGACTCATTGGAGACGCGGACGTGCCTCCACTCGGAACACCCGATCCAGACATTCTGATGTGGATTGAGCGCAACAACTATGTTCTCGTTACGAACAATCGAACCACAATGTCCAGGCATCTTATTGAACATTTGCAGGCGGGTAGGCATGTACCGGGAATTCTCTGCTTTCCACAACGGACCTCTATTGGGACTTACATCAAGGAGTTGCGTAGGATTTGGGAATCCTTCAAGCCTGAACAATATCAAGATGTCATACAATATTTCCCGCAGAACCAGAGGTAGAAAATGGAACTCCGAGATTACTTCGACTTCAATAGCGAAATTGACATACGTATTAAGGGACATCGCATCGCTATTCAACATGTGTTGAACAAGTATCAAGAAGGTAAAGGACCTGATGAGCTGCTACGCCGTTTTCCGACTTTATCCATGGAAAAAATCTACGCCACCATCCTTTATTACCTTGCCAACAAAGAAGAAGTCGAGGTTTATCTTGAGCGAGAGAGGCTTATGGATGAAGAAGCAGGAAAACTTATAAAAGCGTATGGTGAAAATCCAACAGCGATTAATTGGGAGGAACGCTTGGAAGAAGCCCGACAAAGATTGATCGCCGAAGGAAAGTACCCTCTAACACCGGGAGGACCCCCTAACTAAGGTAAGTTCAACTTTAGTATATAGCGGATTAATCCCATCTTTATGCTGAAGATTTCGGATTCCAGAACGCACAGATTATCGCCGTAATCGGTATCGCCAAGACCAGACCCAACGTTCCAGCGAGCAACCGAACGATTTCTGCAGAGACAACACCAATACTCAATAACTGCACCGGCGGTGATTTGAAAAAGTCGAGATTTGGTGCTGCAATCGTAACGACCAAAAGCAGCTCCACACCAAGATACGCGAAGACCAACGTATTCACCATCGTGCCGAGGATGTCCGTGCCGACGTTCAGACCGGAGGCGATCAGTCGCCATGTCGGCATATTCGGATTCGCTCTACGAATCTCCTCCATACTCGATGCCACCTCAATCGCACCGTCAACAGCGACACCCAATACTCCCATCAGCATACCCGCCAAGAGGATTTGCACGAAATCGAACGGCGGGGTGCGCGTCGCCTCAACAATATCGGCGGAAATCGCATTCTCCAACCCCGAAAAATGGAGGTGCTGCTGTGCAAACAATACAATTAAACCAGCGACCAAAATCCCGCCCATCGTTCCAAGCACCGCTGCAAAAGTTTTCCGACTCGGACCGATGACGAATACGAGAGACACAAATGCCACCACACCCGATGTCAGCGTCACAACGAACACAGCATTCGCACCCTCCGAGATTAAGGGTAACATGAAGAAGTAGATGACCCCTGCAGAAATTAGCATCGCACACGCCGTCCGGATCCCCTCAAGCCTACCGACGACGATAATCAGCAGGAGCATCCCGCCTACCATCCAAATCAGAAACCGGTCTCTGCCGTAATCTTGAACGATGTTCACGAGACCTATCTGATCAGGGTCTCCGGCGACACGGCAGAGAATAACATCTCCAGGTTCCGCCGGAATGCTCAACAACGGCATATTGTGATTCACAATGTTCCGTAAGACCAAGCGTCTGCCCTTATACATCCCGCTGAGCATCTCCACCTCAAGAATATGATGCTCACTCTTTGACTCATAGACCTTGAGAACATTCGCTTCGCTATCCGCCATTGCCCGGACGCTATAGGTCTGCTCGTACTTCTCATCCAAGAGCAGCCAACGGCTGTCTTTCCACGGTTTGACTGAGACATTCACCTCATCTGAAAATAGGATGTCTTGACGCTTGAATTCCTCACGCAAAACTTGTGGCACGATACGATTGTCCAACTCACCTGCAGCACTGCCATCAATATTAAAAAGGAAATTACCGTTCGACTCAAGCAGTCGGACCACTTTACCCTTCGCATACTCCGACTTATTAATCGGATTTCCTTCGGCATCGCGTTGCTCAGAGATCGTCGCAGAGAGTTCATGTGTACGATAGTAAACAAAGACCGTACCAATCAGAACAAGAGCCATAGCAATAGGCACAGCGATTCGGGCTTTGCTGCGAGGCGGATCGGCACGGAATAACTCCTCTAATTCTTCCTCCGAAGGCAAGTCCTCGTGAATCTCGGACTTATCAACCTTTGCGTATTGGGTCAGAAAACCGGCAACCGCTGCAGCGATGGGAACCGTGAGCACCAACCCGATCGTCCCTACCACCGCTTGAATAATCGCAACTGCTGTCGCTTCATCGTTGACGAGACGTAAGAATGGATAGAGGATCCCGACTTCGGGAAAGTCGATGCGGGGTAGGAGCATTGTCATCATGTGCGCACCGAGGTAAGCAAAGATGAGCGTATCCGCCATTGTTCCCATAATGTCGCGACCGACATTCAGTCCGGCGCGGATGGCCTGGCGGACGGTGATGTTTGGGTTCACCTGCTTGACCTCATGCACACTTGAAGAGATGGACATACTCACGTCCATCATGGCACCAACGGCACCCAAGATAATACCCGCAGACAGAATACCCGTGAAATTCCAGCCATGCGAACTGGAGGTCCGCCACAACGCAAGACCGAGTTCTAAAAAACCGAACTCTTGCGCCAAGCCCGTTAATGCCATCACATGTTGGCTCAGGACAGATAACACGCCAACAGCGGCTAATCCACCGAGGGTACCAATTACACCAGAGATCAATTTGTAACTAAACCCTGTGATGAGTAGGAAAGTCGTGAACGTCAGAAAGGCAGCAATCAGGAGGGCAATTGCGATCGGATTGTAACCAGCAACAGTTAGCGGAACTAAGACATAAAGCACAGTCAGCGCAGTAACAAAGAGTGTCAGAATCGCCCGGACCCCTTTCATACCAGCGACGAGTATCATCAACACCCCTAATACACCCGCCAGATAAAGCAGAAACGGCGTACGAAAGTATTCACGCATTGAAACGGTGTCAATTCTCGGATTCATCGGATCGCGAAGCGGAATATCAAGAAACAGGACATCACCTTTCCGTATGACACGGTCCCCAAAGGCGCGGCCCGTCCAGATATTGTTCACCTGAATCATCTCGCCACGGAATTGTCCAGAGAGGATTCGGAACGATAAAACTTGATCTGCTTCGTCGCTTGTGTCTATCCCGACGACGCGTCCCAAGCAGACCAGCACTTGTAACGCACCGTCGTGTGTTACTTCTGCAAACCGATAGAGTCGGACATGCAACACCGTAACGCTTAACAAGATGAGCAGGATAGCTGCGATTTTGATATTTCTTTCTCTCATTTTTTATTTTAGAGCAGATTTCAAAATTAATTGGACATTAGTACTGGTGAGGTTAGGAAACCTCG
>VXZL01000280.1 GCA_009845505.1 Candidatus Poribacteria bacterium
TGGCAATTTCCGATGCCTTCCTTGACTCAGCAGCGTACTTAATCATCTGATAGAACCAATCGGATAACTTTGGTGGTAAGTCTTGGATAAATCCCGCAAGGTCAAGTGATCTTCCATAAACATCCCACCACTCCTTCCATAATTTGATATGGAGGACTTTTGGAGTAATATGGAGGGTAAATTCTCCTTTAAGGATTTTACTCTTCTTCAAATCTGTAACAATTTCCTGAAACATCATAGGGGTGGTGCTGCCATCAACTTCCTTCACTTTTTCAGCGATTGCCACCCCTTCACCACTAACGTCTCCCTCAAAACCGAATTGCTTAAAGAGTGCAATGTGGCGAAGTACCCGCTGCCGCAATTTCACCTCTGAGTCGCTTAGTTTCTCTTTTTCAAAGTCAATGTAGAAACGCTGGTAGATATAGTCTTCACTGAGGACCTTGGAAGCATCTCCTGAAAAATTGGCAAGAGTTTTACCCACATGATGTGCCACGAACGGCGAACCACTACAGAGATCTGTATGTCGATCAGCTTGGAACTCGGGAACTCCATATTCTTGAATGATTTCACGAGTTTGTTTGTTATCTAAAGACAGGACCTCCCATCCAGAAACCTTCCCGGGAACCCCATCGCAATCATTAGAAATAGTGACCAACTTAACCTGAGGATTCTGATTGCGTGGAATGAAGGTTCGACTGTGTGGATCGCATCCATCAATTACAACAATAGCAGAAAGCTGGTTGTCACCATGTAGGAGTTCGCCCATTAAAATACTGTCTCTAAATTGAGAAGCCGAGTGAAAATAAATAACACGGGGTGATAAATCGTCGGTTTTCGTTGCCTCCAAAACCAGCCTTGTTTTTCCAATACCAGGGGCACCCCACACCGGCAAAGGGTCCGAAGGACCGTCTCGCCGTAATTCGTTCTGGATTTTTGCGATCAACTTTTCCTGCGATTCCCCCGGAACAAACGGAACTTGCATACCTGCATCTTTCGACCAACCCCAATGAGATTTAAATTTCCCTTCAAGGAGACCCCTGAGTCCCAATACGAGTAATGGAAATTCGTCAAGAAAATTGATAAGATCAGCCTGACTCCACACCTTGACTTTGGGATTCTCATACTCACACCGCTCTTTTAGGTATTTCTCAATGTGAGAACAGGTCTTTTCAACATTGGATTTGCTTAAGTGAATTCCGGTGCAGACTAAAATGTAAGTTCCATCGGCATCAAGACAGGCTTGGATACATGCGCCAAGACTTTCTCTATTAGGCGGTGTTTTGTCACCGAAAAGTGCCTTTTTGATTTCCGATTTCTGCCACGGTTTAAACGCTTTGCCCGATTTGATTTGGTAGCCGTTTTTGCCTGGTGCAATTATGTCACTCTGTGTAACAGGTAGTTTTGTGTCAACGGTAGCATCAATACCACCATCCGAAACATTGGTTGTCCGAGGGGCATCAATTTTGAAGTTTTCTGGTCCGCGTCTCAGGACTTCTGCGCGAAGCAGCTCCCTAAAGAAGTCCTCAGCATCTGTAGGATTCAGGTCGCGAAGATGTTCCTTTTTGGTCGTGAAAATAGTTTCAATACCCATTACATAACCCTGAAAAGTTTAGGAGACGATTAGGATACTACACATAGTTTCCCATATCAAAGACATTTACAAAAGCAGCTCACCTTGCATCACATTTGGATCTTCGCGGAGGAGTTTTCGCGCCTCCCCTTCCAGATCACATTTGGACTTCTTATTTCCATGGATGCTTGGCTCGGCACAGAGTTTTTTACGAAGTAAGTCAAGACCTTCATGTACTTCCGGATGTGTGTCCTCTCCAAAACCGAGTACTTTTGACAACAGGAACCGGTCAAGTTTCTGACGCACGGGATCATTTACCATCTCGTTAAAAGGGAGCATCCGCTGGTGTTTTAACTCGTGAAAGAGAGACTCCGCAATCTCTAATTGGAACGGGTTAAGATGACGAACATCTAAGGTAGGTAAAGAACCTAAAGCTTCTTTTCTGATGATTCCACGTCCTTGCTGCTGTTTACCACTATGCATCCAATGACACAGTAACCCTAGGGTCGAATTGCCCCACAATGTCCACACATAATCATAACTTTTATTTTTAAAAACAATGTTCGGAATTAAGTTGACACCAATAGTATTGTGTTCAGTAAACATTACTGCAAGGGAATTCGCGTTAAACTGAACGAAACTGTTGTAGTGACACCTACCATTCCATGCTTTTATTTCTCCAACCTTGTCAACTCCATTAGGGCGAGGTAGTGCGTGAGAATCAGGAATAACCGCCATTGCGCGTTGTAACTCAGATTTGACATGCCACAGACATGGATAGTCTGCAGTTTCATGACAACCCTCTTCAACATCAAAAGCTCTCTGTCCTGCCTCATCTTTTATATCCAGAATCCTTTTTCCAATTATGGCAATTTCTGACAATAAACATATTGGAATTTCAAGAGATCTTTCTTGTCGTGAAAGCCATAAACGACTGTTTGCAAGTTGATGAGCAGAGTGGAGCTGTTTCGCAATCTCGAGAGACTCTAACTGACTAATAGGTTGTCGATAGAGGCAAACAAAGAGTCCACGTCCTGTATTTACTGATTTTCCCTTTGTAGCAGCGATGAGACACTCTGCTATGTTTGTATCTGCCGAGAAAGAGCAGTTTTTAATATCTGAATCAGCGATAGTGACAATAATTACATCATGGTATTCTCGCGCCCAGAGATTTCGCACCTTGTGCCAACTTGTGCCTGCGATGGCACTTATAGGCAGTACAACCCCCATTCTGCCATTGCGTTTTAGCATCTTATCAGCAAGTTCAACAAAGTAGGAACCAAGTCCTGCTTGTCCGTGACCGATTTTACTTTTCTGTGCTTTGAGGGATTCACGCATTGCTCCTGCAACTGTTTTATCAGCAAAAAACTGCTTTGGCACATCTGAGTTATTATCAGCACCAATTCGTGCGAAGGGAGGATTTTGCACTACATAGTCGAACTCGTTGTGCCGAAAATGCTGCCGAAGACTTTCATCACGGTTACCATGCCCTCCGACAGTTTCCGACTCTTCTAAATTAAGCGGAATCGTTTCTTCGGGGTTACTGAGTAGGTCGAGCGCACCAATAGCGTATCTGCCATCTCTATGTGGCATGCCATATTTCATCGTTCGGATGCGCGTGTCCCCAATACGGATGTCAGGATAAGTACCAGCAATGATGGAAACAGTGAGATGCGTCGCGTTGGGCATAATATCACAACCAAGAAGATTTTTCTCGACCATGTGTTTGTGAATGTCCTCACCTTTCCCATCCGTTTGTTCGTGTAGTGCAAGAATCCGTTGATACATACCGTTAAGGAGCGTGCCTGTACCACAAGCAAAATCGGCGACCTTAATATTTTTCGCATCCTTTTTTAATTTTGGTAGGACCAGCGCACAGAGAAGGGCAGATGATTCGGGCCGGGTGTAGTTTGCCTTGATGATCTTTCGCTCGGCGATAAAGTCTTGAAATGCAATACCCGCGAGTTCATGCTCTTGGGCAAGTCCCATCCTTCCTAAGGTAAGCGCAGTTTTTCTTAAAATACGTAATACATCACCTGCCAATGTATCATCGCCACGCAGGACGCGTACAAGCCGGTCAGCTACACCAAAGATAGGTGTGTAATTAATATTCTGAATGTGTTTCCATGCCTCCAAGACTTCAGAGACGGAAAGTTTTCCATACTCTTCGGTGATTTCGCTGAGGCTCGGCACGATTTCCATGTCAGGTTTACGCGCTAGTAAACTCTGGAAAACGAAGGCATTTCCGATGATGAGCATCGCCATCTGAATGGTTTGCTTACCCGGATCCTGAACAAGTACCTCAGCAATCCGTTTGCCGATGTCAGGACGCTCTTGGATAGTCTGTTCGGCGCGGGCTGCTGCGTGGTTAACACCATTTTTCAGCGTCTGGACAGCCTCTTCAATTTTAGAAATCGGTGTTCCACGAACGCGAATAGCGGTTGCGATGTCCGCTACACTGCCCGTTAGCCATCCCTCTTTCGGGAAACGGTGCGGCTCCTCTACGCTAAGCAGGCAGTAGGCAATGTCATCCGCTTTTTCCATTTTCTCATCAAGTTCAGCTTGTTCTATCTCTCTGAACCTATGTGGAAATCGGACAGCAAGACCGGTATGAATTGTATGTCCTATTGTTTTAAGCGTTTTACCGAGGTAGAAGTCCTTGAGTTGTTTTTCACCACTGAGATCAGGACTGCGCTCGCCATCAACTTTGTCTTCAATAGCAATCGGGTGCCGCTTCGGCTCAGTGACAATAATATCGGGTTCCCTATCATTTTCAATGAAGGGTTTGGATGGATGCTGGTTAAGTGTCCATCTGTGGCGCATAGGGCGGAGGACTTTAACAAATGCAGTTGTGATGAGATCTTCTTTGTTTCGCATCCTGTCTTCTCTACTTTTACAGTTATCTATCGGCTGAACGCGTGGTGATTACGCCCTGTTGGCATGCCACAAACATTTCTGGACCAACGACCGACAACGGACGACCATTTAAGATACCTATCCTATTATTGGGCCAATTCGGCGTACTCATATACAGGTGTTGTAATGGTCCTAACAGGGCGACACTTGCCCCACACTGCTTTATGTAAACGCTCAACAGTTTCCGGCGAGAAGTATTTTTCGCCCGTATCAACGTTAACCCGGGCTGGCACATTCTCAATCAAAACAAATTGCCCATTTATCTCAATCGTGTAAGTCACATTCTTTTCAACCAAAGTCTCATTCCAAACCACATTGTCAGACATTTTCTTTCCTCACTTTGAAATCAATCCATCGTAACGCATCAGGTTCATACAAAGTTATGATCTTAACCAAAGGTCTTGATGGATAACTAAACTGAATATGCAAAGGTCTTTTCGATCGGGTGAACCCAAGAACTAGACAACTTGGGCCATACTTGTCGTTTGGATAGTTTTCAATCACTTCACACTCTTCAATAGCTTCACGAACTTCTTGTAAACTGATATGGCGAATACTGCTTTGTCCAGCAGCGTGTTCAGACAACTCAAATCGCCCGTTTCTAATTTTCGCGTGGATCTTATCTAATGGACGAGTACTTCCCGATAGGGACTTTGCAATCCAAAGGCATAGACAGTCCTCAGCAGCTCCTGCGGGTTCCCTGTATCATAACGTTCGCCAGCGACTCGATAACCATACATGCCTTCCTGTCGTATCATTTCCGTCATCGCATCCCGCAGTTGAATCTCGCCGTGCGTTAGAACTTGGTGCTTGTAGTTATAATCCAGAATATCAAAAAGGAGAGGCGTGAGGAGGTCTATGCCGAAGTTGCAGAGATACTGCCGTTCTGGAATGCCTTCTACACGGAGATGGGCCTGTGCGAAATCAGCAGTCGGTTTTTCGGAAATTTGTGTGAGTGTATAGAGCCGTGAGGATTCAATAGCAGGATTTCCGTGAACAATCCCGTTGACCGAGAGTTCACTTTCATGGCAGAGATCAAGACTCGTGACAGACTGCCCAACCCGCTCATAGACAGCCGTCAATTGTTTAGCACAAGAAACATCCGATTCCGAAATATAGAGATGATCTCCAAGCAGAATGATGACCGGTTCGCCAGCAGCGAAATCCCTTGCACAATAGATAGCATGCCCAAACCCTTGGGGTTCCGCCTGTATTGCGAAATGTAACCGTTCACCTATCTCTTCCAGACGATCTGCCTGTGCTGCCAACTCCGACTTTTCGCGAATCGCATCCGCAACGGTGCCAGCAAAATAGTCGGCAATCGGTTCAACCTGTTGCGGCTGAGCAACGAGACACACCTCTTCCACACCAGCCGTGAGTGCCTCTTCAATAATCAACTGAATGACCGGTTTTGCGAAACCGTCTTGACTGATAATTGGAAAGAGAGCTTTCGGTACGGCTTTCGTCGCCGGGAAAAGGCGTGTCCCGTATCCAGCAATGGGAATAACCGCTTTCTTAACGATGAATTTCACTCCGTATTTAATCGCTAAAAAATTAATTCCTCAATCCCTTGAGGTATCCCCAAGTCATTGAGAGTTTTCCAGCAGGTTCGACAGGCAATTGATCGCTTTGTGACTCAAAATTCTGTGCAACCTCATCTTCGTCAAGAATCCGATCGTAAATACGGACATTATCAATCATACCGATCAAAAATCTACCGTCGTGTTCGCTACCGATACGGCGTTCATCCATCAGTTCAGGGGTCGTACCTGCGTTCCCCTCATCAACCAACTCACCATCAACATAGAGCTTGAGTTCGTTATCTTTGGTATTGCTGGTGTAAATGATGTGATACCACCGCTCTTCCTCAGCATTTAAACGGATCTTCACGCCGTCATTCTTATGGACTTGGATCTGGTTTCCCTCGAATTTGAAATGAACTTTACCCGCTGCCCACATCCATGTTGACACGATACCTTGAATGCCGCCGAACTGACCCTCCAGTGCGTAACATTCAATACTCACATGCTCAAACTCACCCATCGCTGGGATTTCGATGTAACTGTCCCCTTCAAATTCCAACGCCTCTCCAGTGCCATCGGTCGCACCTTCGACAGATGTGAGAGTGCCTTCTATTTTCGCATCTTTGCCACCAAAGATATCTTTGACAGTTTTGCCCTCTATATCTGCTTCATTGAGGGTATATATAGCGACAAGCCCATCTGTTACGAAATCTTGGGCATCAGCGGCGTTGCCATACGAGAACATTGCCAAGAATACGCCGAGGACGCAAATTGCGCTCATATATCTTAAATTCATTTGTATCGCTACTTTAAATTACAGAAATTA
>VXZL01000363.1 GCA_009845505.1 Candidatus Poribacteria bacterium
ATATATTTAGAGAAGTTTAGATTACAGACTATATCTTGAAATTGAGGCTTTTTAATGGCGCATGCATATACCCCTGGTCTCAAGGTGACCGAGGGGATGACAATTAAAAAAGAACGCCGGCTCCCACTCGAAGGCGAAGTGCTTGTGGAAACCGGTGCGACAGTCAAGGCAGAAGATGTCGTTGCAAAGGCGGATCTGCCGGGTAATGTTCAACTCTTGAACGTCGCGAACCTACTCAGTGTCCCTCCAAACGAAGTCGCTGAATATATGCTCAAACCGGTAGGTGAATCTGTCTCAAAAGACGAGATTATCGCCACAACAAAAGGACTCTTTGGGCTTTTCAAATCACAGGCGCGCTCACCGATTGATGGCACAATTGAAGCCGTCTCTGATGTCACAGGACAAGTCATCCTTCGTGAACCGCCTATCCCTGTCGAAGTCAAGGCGTACACAGACGGCACCGTAACAGAGACTGCTCCAACCGAAGGGGTCACGGTAGAGACGTACGGGACGTATATCCAAGGCATCTTTGGGGTTGGTGGCGAGACAGTAGGAGACTTGGTCGTTGTCGCCAAATCGTCGGATGATGAGTTGACGGCTGAACAGATTCTCCCAGAACATCGAGATAATATTTTGGTGGGCGGTTCGTTGGTCACGACGGATGCCATCCAGAAAGCGATCCAGAACGGTGTGAGAGGTGTCATCGCCGGTGGGATTGACGATGCGGACCTCCGGGAACTTCTCGGCTATGAACTCGGTGTGGCGATTACGGGTTCCGAGGAGATTGGGATTACGTTGGTTATCACAGAAGGGTTTGGACATATTGCGATGGCTGAACAGACATTCACGCTTTTAAAAGCGCGGGAAGGTATGAAAACCTCTATTAACGGTGCAACACAGATTCGTGCTGGCGTTGTGCGTCCGGAGATCGTGATTCCATTGGTATCTGACACTGTAGAAACTGTGGAAGTTGGGAAGGATGGAAGCATGGAAGGCATTTTGGAGGTTGGGAGCTCGGTGCGTATTATTCGGGAGCCGTATTTCGGGCAACTGGGACGCGTCACGGAATTGCCGATAGAACTTCAGAATTTGGAGACAGAGGCACGGGTGCGGGTGTTGCGGGTTGAACTCGAAGATGGTCAAGAGACGACTTTGCCTCGAGCAAATGTTGAAGCGATTGAGGGATAGTGGTTAGGCATGAGTTGTCCGTAAATATCCATTAAAATTGGTTCTCATACCACTTGACATTCCCCGTGCTGAGACCGCTGGCGACGATGTCTAACCTACCGTTTCCGTTCATGTCCAAGACGTGCATCTGACCGATACCTATACCACCATCGTCAATTGTCTCTTTACTCCATCGGTTCTGTTCCAGATTCTCTGGACGGTAGAGATGTAAACTTGTGCCTTCACCGTTATAACCAGAGATAATCTCAAGTACACCGTCATCATCAACGTCAACAGCAGCGAGCGAATGCCCTCGATTAAGTGTATCGTCGATGAGATACCGCTGCCACGGATCGGTTCTTAGATCTCCAGTGGCTTTATACCAGACGAGATTGTTTCCGTGCCACGGTTCAATTGCTAAAATTTCGTTAACACCATCGCCGTCAATATCAGCGGCAAATGTATCGCTGCACTCACGGTCACTGACGATCCATTTGCCCCACTTTTCCGTCATAGGCGATGCCGGAGGTTCATACCAAATTAGCCCCTCAGAGCAGCTAATTAGTACATCATCGCGTCCGTCCTGATCAACGTCGTTAACACTTAAGCCGTGATTGATGTGGAGGGAATCGTCAAGAAGGTGGGATTTCCAAGAGGATATGTCTCGTGGGGTATCTGGCAATTCATAGCACCATACAGAGCCGGGACTGTGTCATTCACCGGGTTTGCCGTCCTCACCGCGGATGGAAGCGACAATGAGAAAAGGAGACGCTGCTGAAGTGTTTCCAGAAAGATTCGCGAGGGCGACGCGGTGAATGAAGGGGATATCCGCAATGCGGTGGCTTTTCCAATTTTGCCCATCTTCTGCCGGCACCTCAAGCCACTGGAGGTACCCCTCGGCAGCGTTTACGCCACGGTTAAAACCGCTGCCAACGATGAGATCAGGAGTGCCGTTGCCAGTCAAGTCATAAGGCGCGATAGTAATGTGACCGCTGCCCTGATTGGTTACGAGATGTCTTTTCCAGTCGGGTGCTTCGTACCAAGCGATAATGGGTTCACCGGTGGAACCGGCGATGATGTCGAGCTGACCGTCGCCGTTTATATCAGCGACTGCTAATCCGTAAACGCTTCTGACGGTGTCGTCAAGTAGATACCCCTTGAACTTCATAGCTGACCTCCTGCCGTTTGTTTAGGGATTGCGAAAAAATCGGACTATCCCAGGCTCTATCTCATAGCCGACCGATGACCAGAAGGCAGTAGCCCACGGATATTTTTCCTCCACGAGTGCGGTGATACGTTTAACGCCACGTTCTGCCAAACATCTCTCACCTTCCCTAACCAAGGCGCGTCCAATACCCCGTCGTCGGTAGTCAGGATGGACGGCTATCCGATACATGTTGCCGCGCCACCCGTCGAAAGTTGCAATGAGGGAACCGACGATGCAGCAATCCGCTTCAGCGACCAATACCGATGCTGAACTTTCTATCGCCCCTCGGATGTCTGTAATTGTATCCGTGACACTTGGAGACGTCCCAGCAGCCTCCCACAATGCGAGGAGTGCCTCTGCTTCTTCTGGGCGGCATTCCCGGATGAAGAAAGTACCCGTATCCATATCATTAGCATGATTTCATGAAGATAAAAATGAGTTAGGTGCTGCCACAGAGCAAATCGGTGCGGTTAGAAACCGCACCTACCTTAGTCGAGGGTTCCTATTCGTCAAGCCAGCTCATCATACTCCGCAAATTTTTGCCGACTTCCTCAATTTGTAATTCTTCTTCCTGTCGACGGAGCGCGCCGAGTACGGGTTGGTTCGCCTCGTTCTCCAAGACCCACTCGCGTGCGAAGACACCCCCCTGAACGTCCTTCAAAATTTGGCGCATCTTGTCTCGAACGTCGTCGTCAATAAGTTGTGGACCGCGTGTGAGGTCTCCGTATTCGGCGGTGTTACTGACATCATTGCGCATTTTGCTCAATCCGCCGGTGTAGATGAGATCTACGATTAACTTGAGTTCATGGAGACACTCAAAATAAGCCATTTCCGGTTGGTAGCCAGCTTCAACGAGTGTATCAAAAGCCGCTTTGATAAGTGCAGCGGTTCCACCACAGAGGACGGCTTGCTCACCGAAGAGATCGGTTTCGGTTTCTTCACGGAACGTCGTTTCAATGACACCTGCTCGTGTGCCGCCGATGCCTCTTGCATAAGCGAGTGCAACATCGCGCGCAAGTCCTGTTGTGTCTTGATGGATAGCGATGAGGCACGGGACACCACCACCGCCTTCAAAAACCTCACGGACAAGAGAACCGGGACCCTTGGGGGCTATCATTGCGACATCGATATCACTCGCCGGAACAATCTGTCCAAAGTGGACACTGAACCCGTGTGAAACGAGCAGCATATTTCCTGCCTGCATATTGGGAGCGATCTGGTCGCGGTAGACGGCAGCGTGGCGTTCATCTGGAATGAGAACTTGAACGATGTCAGCCATTGCTGCGGCTTCCTCAACGGTTTTGACGGTTAACCCTTCCGCTTCGGCGCGTGCTTTTGAACGGCTGCCTTCGTATAGTCCGACAACAACGTTTGCACCGCTGTCTTTGAGGTTTAGGGATTGTGCGCGCCCTTGTGCGCCGTAGCCGACGACAGCAACAGTGCGCTCTTTTAGTAAATCAAAATTGGCATCACTATCGTAATAAATTGTTGCCATTTTTTTAGTTTTCCTTTCCACGTAGCATCGCTACCTTGCCGGTACGCGATAATTCAAGGATACCATAAGTATTGAAAATATCAATTGCTGCCTTCAATTTACCCTCATCACCTGTAATTTCAAGGACAAGTGAGGCAGGTTTCATATCGATGACGCGCCCTCGAAAGACTTCTGCGACTTGCAGAACCTCCGTGCGTTTTTGCGGGTCATCAATGGCAACCTTGATAAGAACAAGCTCTCGTTCAACATGCGTTCCGGTGGAGAGGTCGGTTACCTCAATAACGTCAATGAGCCTGTTTAAGTGCTGGTAAATCTGATCGATAATTTGGGCATCTCCATGCGTAACAAGGGTTATGTGTGAAATACCCTTGTCATGTGTTTCGGCGACGTTGAGGCTGTCAATATTAAAGCCGCGTCCGCTGAAAAGCCCTGCGACGCGCGCGAGAACCCCAAATCGGTTTTCGACCAAAACGGAAAAAATGTGTCGTTTTTCTGAGTTCATTTTTTATAGTTTTCAGTAAATCAACGGTATGAATGCCTTGAATCAACGGTATTCATACCGTGTGGCATGAACCGGGGTTGCTACGCACCCCTTAAAATCGTTACGATAACCCGCGAATAACATCTCCAAGACCCGCCCCTGCTGGCACCATCGGGAAGACGTTCTCCTCTTCATCAACGATGAAGTCAATGACAACAGGACCATCATTGATTCCTTTTGCTTTCTGTAATGCCGGTTCGACATCCTCCGGGTGTTCGACGCGAATTCCGGTAGCACCGAACGCCTCTGCGAGCAGGGCAAAATCAGGATTATCATGATAATCGACAGCGGAGTAGCGTTTACCGTGGAACAGTTCCTGCCACTGACGCACCATCCCCAGATACATATTGTTGATGATAAAGACCTTAAGTGGAAGTTTCATCGTAATCGCTGGCACCAACTCTTGGATTGTCATGATATAAGACCCGTCACCGTTGATATTGACGACGGTTTTGTCTGGACATCCAAGCTGTGCACCGATAGCGGCTGGGAGGCTAAAGCCCATAGTGCCGAGTCCGCCGGAATTGAGCCACTGTCGAGGTTCAGTGAATTTAAAGTATTGCGCTGCCCACATCTGGTGTTGCCCAACATCAGCGACGACAATTGCATCACTGTAATGTTTATAAATCTGTTCAATGACGTATTGCGGCATCACCTTATCACCCTTTTGCTCGTATTCAAATGGATATTTCTGCTTCCATTCTTGGATTTGGGCGCGCCATGGGTCAATATCTGTCGGACCGACTAACTTATTCAGTTCGGTTAGAACGTTCTTGGCATCACCGACGATAGGAACATCTACGGGCACATTTTTCCCGATACACGACGCATCAATATCAATGTGGATTTTCTTGGCGTTGGGCGCAAATTTACTGAGATCGCCGGTAACGCGGTCATCAAACCTCGCGCCGATAGCGACAACAAGGTCAGCATCGGTGAAGGCGTAATTCGCACAACAAGAGCCGTGCATTCCGGGCATCTCCATCGCCAATGGATGGGTTTCAGGAAACGCACCAAGCCCCATTAGAGTAACAGTAATCGGAATTTGTGTATTAAGAGTAAGCTGCCGCAATTCCTCACTGGCGTTGGCAAGCACGACACCGCCACCGGCATAAAGCATCGGACGCTTGGCTTCCTTAATCAGTTCCGCCGCTTTCGCAATTTGTGTTGGGTCGCCGTGTACTTGTGGCTTGTAGCCGCGGATGTCAACCGATTCTGGGTACTGAAACAGTGTTTTATGTATCTGTGCATCTTTGGCGATGTCAATGATAACTGGCCCGGGTTTCCCGGTCTTGGCGATGTGAAACGCTTCGGCAACAACATCTGCGATCTCGTCGTTACTTTTGATGAGGTAACTGTGTTTACAGATCGGTCGGGTTACGCCAATAACATCGCACTCTTGGAAGGCATCGCTGCCGATATAGTGTGTGAAAACCTGTCCAGTAATTGCGACCATCGGAATTGAATCCATATAGGCAGTCGCGATACCGGTAACAAGATTGGTTGCTCCGGGACCAGAGGTGGCGAGCGCAACACCGACATCTCCGGTGACGCGGGCATACCCGTCAGCAGCGTGGGAAGCTCCTTGCTCATGCCGCATCGGAATTAATTTGATGTCTGGCTCGCTGTATAAGGCATCGAAAATCGGCATCGCTGCGCCACCATTCACACCGAAGATATATTCGACACCTTCCCGTTTGAGACCCTCAATGAGGATCTGCGCTCCTGAAAGTTCCATGCCAATTTCCCTCATAAATGGTAGTAGGCACACTCCGCTGTGCCGTAGCTCATTGAAATTAAAAAAGCCCTCTCGTTCCAACTTTGGAGACGAGAAGGACACTTACACTGACCTTACCGTGGTACCACTCCAATTTCCTTTCTCATTTTTATTGACGATATTAGGACTTACAAAGTCCATCTGTCACGAGAAAGAGCACTCTTTGGGACGCAATAACGGGCATCATACCGGCGAACCCTACTTATTGTTCAGATTCGCAGCTCCAGGGCGACCTTCAGTCGTGGGAACTTGAGGAGACCTTTCAGCCCGTGAGTCTCCCTCTCTTGCAAGCCTTGACGACTTACTCCTCCCCTTCAACGCTTTTTGGGTAATCTATTTAATTTTTTATTAAGCACGCCGTTTTAGATAGCAATTTTACAAATGACTAATAAAAGTTTCATCACCTGACTCTGATCGCCTAATCTCGGTATGCTTTTTTCGCAATTTAGGGACAAAGATTAACCACAGAATCACGTTCGGAATCCATAGCAAAAAATTATATGGTTGAGGAATCGTGAAAAGTAAGCCAAGAAATACCGAAACCGTGATCCAAGCAATAACAGCGGTCCTCTTTATAAAGGCGCGTTCTATCGGACCTTTCGCGCTTTTTATGCTCAGATAGGTCCCAAGTACACCAC
>VXZL01000446.1 GCA_009845505.1 Candidatus Poribacteria bacterium
GATTTGCATCTAAAAAACGGGTTTGGTAAACTGTATGGTATGTTTAACTCTTTTTTCTTCGGTGGTAAAAGTCGAGGGCCCTTTCGATTTTTGCGCCTCCTACTCCATTTCCCAAATTTCATCAGGTTAACCTGGCGGTTGTTTGGTGATGCGCGTGTGCCTATCTACCGCAAGGCAATTCTAATCCTTGCCGAGTTGCTGGCGGTTGCCTTTGCTGTGGCATACTTGGTGAATCCGCTCGATTTCGATTTCATACCTGTCTTTGGGCGTGTTGACGATCTGGTCGTTGGTGCTTTTGTAATTCTTGTGCCGGGGGCATGGTTATTTATTCGGATGTGCCCTGATGAGGTTGTCCAAGATCATGTGGAGCGTATTTCGCGCGGTGAGTAACAAATACCGTCTTAACAAAAATATTTTTCTGGGACACACCCCATTTTTTTCAAACTTTTTTGGAACTTTATTTTCTAATAGGTGTGTCTTTAGAACGAAAATACAAACTTAAAAAGGTTTTGGTCACCTGTCAGAATCAGAACCGACACCAAGTTACACAGGAGGTTACATCATGTTCAGGCTCAGAAGCACATTGCGTAACCCTATACGGGTCTTATTGATTTTAGCAGCATGCATCGTCGTAGCGGGGATTGTTATCGACCGTGATGCCGATGAGTTCACGCTGCAGACTGCCGTTGGGCAGACGAATGACACACTTCAAACATCAGAAGATTTTCTGCACTTAGAACGCGCAAATCGAGCATTCATTGATTTAGTGGCACGGACGCGTCCTGCTGTGGTGAGAGTTACAACTAAAACAGAGCGAAATACAGATGGTTTGTCACAGCGGCGGCAGATGTCCCCAGAGGAAGAGGAACAGTTTAGACGCTTCTTTGATGAGGATTCTCCCTTCAGATTCTTCTTTAGAGAACCTACTCCGCGCGATCTGAATCCGAATCCAGAACCCGCTACGGGGATTGGGTCCGGCGTTATTATCAGTGAAGATGGCTATATTCTGACGAATAACCACGTCATTGAAGGTGCCGATGAAATTACGGTTACCCTGTCAAATGAACGGAAATATAAAGCGCAATTAATCGGACGAGATGCGGGTGGAACACAAGTTGGCGGGACGGATTTGGCGGTTCTGAAAATCGAGGCTGAAGGACTCTCCAAACTTCCCTTTGGTGATTCGGACGCACTTGAGGTGGGTGAGTGGGTCGTCGCCATTGGGAATCCACTTAACTTCTCGCAAACCGTGACGCGTGGCATCGTGAGTGCGAAAAGTCGGACTGGATTTAGTAATATTAAATACGGAGATTTTATTCAAACGGATGCGCCGATTAACCGCGGAAACAGCGGGGGCGCCCTGATTAACATTCGTGGTGAGTTAGTTGGTATTAATACCATCATTGCCACCGGTGGTTTTTCTATGGGGAATATCGGTCTCGGCTTTGCGATTCCGAGTAAGATTGCACAGCAGGTCTTGCCGCAGCTTATCGAAAAAGGCAAAGTAGAACGAGCTTGGCTGGGTATCAGCATGCGATCCGTCAATTCAGATTTGGCAGAGAAACTCAACTTTGAGACACCCCGCGGTGCCCATGTCCGCGCAGTTGGAAAAGACAGTCCCGCTGAAAGAGCTGGTGTCCAACGCGGCGATGTTATCCTTGAATTTGATGGCGAAACGATCCGAGACTCGTCTCACCTGATGCATCTTGTTGGCGCATCGGAAGTCGGTGAATCTGTTGGGATGGTCGTCCTCCGAAGGGGTAGTGAAGAGAAACGCTTAACTGTCACATTAGAAAAACGGACAGAGGAAGTCCTCGCAAAACTCAGCGGGGAACCAGATGAGGAACAGCAAGAAGCGTTCGCAGGCCTCACTGTCGAAAACCTAACTTCGGCAATTGCTGAGCGTTATGGATATGCTGCAAATGAGACTGGCGTGGTCGTCACAGATGTCGCTAAAGGTAGTGACGCTGAGAAAAAGCGTATCAGACCCGGGTATCTCATTCAAGAGATGGAATGGAGACCTATCGCTAACCTTGAGGCGTATTCCCAACTTGTTGAGAAACTGAAGGCAGAGAATAAAGAGAAGATCCTCCTCTTTGTTAAATCGCCCGATGGACGCGATGGCGGCTATGTTACGCTGGAAGTTTCGACATCTGATCGGTAATTAGCACGATAAGCACTGGTTTGATCGTTTGACTGTGAATGTGAATTAACGCTTGACGGATAGTTGTTTTTGTGCTATACTGCGCGGAAACAACTATCCTTTATTCTATTGAAAGGTTCATAGCCCACATGAAAGCACAGCGGGTTGTTTGGCCGAGTCGTGCCAAAGTTGACGTTGAGACGTTTGATTTGCCGCCTGTCGGAGATGGTGAAGTCCTTGTTGCGACGGACTGCACGCTCATCAGTCCCGGTACGGAGCGTGCGTTTCTATTGGGACTGCCTAACGCGCAAGGACGCTATCCATCCCGTCCGGGATACAGCAACATCGGCACGGTGATGGCGGTCGGGAAGGCAGTCAGAGACTGGACAGTCGGGGACCGCGTCGCTTCAACACAGGGACACACCAGCCACTTTATAACCGCACCGAATCGCTTGCTAAAAGTCCCAGCTGCCGATGTACCTGCTGAAGAAGCCGTCTTTTTCAATCTCGGTGCGATTGCACTGCAAGGTGTCCGCAAGGCACGAATTGAATTGGGTGAAGCGACGTTGGTTTTAGGGCAGGGACTTATCGGTTTATTGGCGGCGCAGCTCTCGAAACTCAGCGGTGCGATACCGGTTATCGCTGCCGACCTCACTGACAGTCGGCTTGAACGCTCTAAAAGCATGGGGACGGATTTTGCGCTCAACCCTGAAGATGCTAATTTCTCCGAACAGTTGAACGCTGCGACGCGTGGCGATGGACCTGCGGTCGTTATTGAGGCGACTGGACATCCCGACGCCGTCAGCACTGCATTAGATGTGGCAGGACAATGGGCACGGGTAGTCCTGTTGGCGAGTACACGCGGAGAGACACCGAATGTGAACTTCTATCGTGATGTACATAAGAAGGGGCTCATCCTTTATGGCGCACACAATGCGATCCGCCCACGCCAAGACTCTTCACCGAATTTCTGGACGCTTGAAGACGATAGTCTACTGCTCTTATCGCTTATTGCCCAGAAACGGTTCGACGTTACGCCGTTGATTAGCCATCGCGTTCCCGGAAAAGAGGCATCGAAGGCGTATCAACTGCTCATGGAATGGAATCCGGGCTTACTGGGTGTTGTTCTGCAATGGAACAACGTGTAGACTGGAGACTGAAGGAACCACATGGCACGCGAATATCCCATTGAAAACGTTCGCAACATCGGCATCGCGGCACACATTGATGCTGGCAAGACAACCACAACTGAACGCATTCTCTTTTACACCGGCAAAAAACATAAAATCGGTGCAGTCGATGACGGCACTGCTGAAATGGATTGGATGGTACAGGAACGCGAACGCGGGGTGACAATTACCGCCGCCGCGACCACCTGTTTCTGGCGGCAACACGCAATTCATCTTATTGACACACCCGGACACGTAGATTTCACCGTAGAGGTGGAGCGGTCATTACGGGTTTTAGACGGTGCTATTGCGCTTTTCTGTGCTGTCGGTGGGGTGGAACCCCAGTCGGAAACTGTTTGGCATCAGGCTGATCGCTACGATGTCCCGCGCATTGTTTTTATTAATAAGATGGACAGAGTTGGCGCGAATTTTGCCCGCGTGCTGGAGATGATGAAGGAACGGTTGGGGACGAATCCGCTTCCGCTGCAATTGCCAATCGGTGAAGGTCCCGATTTCACAGGTGTTATTGATTTGCTGACGCAGAAAGCCATGCGTTGGGATGTAACTGACCTCGGGCAGACTTATACGGAAGACGGGATTCCGAGTGAATTACAGGATGAGGTGGCGCAGGCGCGAGAAAATCTGTTTGAAAGTATTGCTGTTGAAGATGAGGTGTTGCTTGAAAAATACCTGGACGGTGAAGAGATAACCCACGATGAATTGTTGAAAGGTATTCGTGCAGCGACGCTAAAGCGAGCGTTAGTTCCTGTGTTCTGTGGGAGTTCATTAAAAAACCAAGGTGTTCAACCGCTGCTTGACGCTGTGATTGATTTTTTGCCTTCCCCTATTGATGTACCTTCCATTGAGGGGACAGTGCCGCATGCTGACACCGGTGGTGCGCGTTCTAAACGTGCAGAAGAGACACCCGTTGAACAGGACAGCGTAACTCGCACGGCAGACGACACCGCGCCTCTGTCGGCGTTGGCATTTAAAGTGGCGAGCCATCCGACAGTAGACAAACTCGTATACTGTCGGATCTATTCGGGCACACTTAAGAGTGGGACGGTTGTCTATAATGTCCGTTCTGAGAGACGCGAACGGGTCAATCGTATTTTACAAATGCATGCCAATAAAGAGGCTGTCTCTGATGCAGCTTACGCTGGAGACATTGTTGCACTCGTCGGGCTTAAGCATACGAAAACAGGAGATACGGTCGCTGATGAAAAAGAGCCGATCCTGTTGGAATCCATTACATTTCCAGAGCCGGTTATCTCTATCGCCATTGAACCTGAACGTGCCAGCGATGCAGATGCATTGGAGGAGACACTCGAAAAATTGATGGACGAAGACCCAACCTTTACAGTCGGGATTGATAAGGAGACCGGACAGCGGATTATCTCAGGAATGGGTGAGCTGCATCTGGAAATTTTAACAGATAGGATGATACGGGAATTCGGCGTTAAGGCGCGGGTTAGCAAACTTCAGGTAGCGTATCGGGAAACTATCAGCACGACTGCAGCGGCGCGCGGGACACACATCCATAAAACCGACGAAGCAGGTATCTACGGGGATGTAGTCCTCACAGTCGAGCCGTTAGAACGCGGTACTGGGTTTCAGTTTGAAGATGAAACGGACGAAACACAGATTCCGCGGCAATACATAGCGTTCATTGAGAAGGCACTGGAAGGCGCGATGGGAACGGGTCCGCGCATCGGTTATCCGATGCAAGATGTGAAAGTAGTGCTTACGGGTGGCTCTTATCATCCCACTGATTCCACGGAAATAGCGTTTGAGGCATCGGCGGTTCTCGCGTTTGAAAATGCTGTCAGGAAGGCGAATCCATTGCTCTTGGAGCCGATTATGCGGATACATATTACTGTTCCTGATGAGCATGTTGGCAGAGTCATTGGAGACCTAAACGCACGCCGCGCGCAGATTAATGAGAGCACGACGCAAGATGCATCTATAAATGTCATTAATGCCTTTATACCGTTGTCGGAGACGTTTCAATACACAACGCAACTCCGTTCGATGACGCAGGGACGGGGTGCTTTTACATTGGAATTTTCGCATTACGATGTTGTGCCAGAATCTCTCGCCCCGGGCGTTAGTCGTGTTATTTCGGCTTAAACACCTTTTAGCGTCTGTGTGCTTTCATCACTTGTTGTAGTTCTGCCAAGGGAATCGCATACATCGTTCTGTCGTTGCGTCCGGTTGTTGTAGTCGCCATGGTCATCGAATTGACAATCGCTTCTTCCGTCGCTTCAATAACTGCTTGGAAGAGTGCGCTCAAACGTCCATTAACTGACATCTCGATTTGGAAAGTGCCGCTTTGCGTACGGCTTGGGAAAATATTCGCCGTGGAGAACGCGATGACGAATTCACCACTACCATCGGTACTCGGTGTGCCTGTCCGAGCGAGTCCGTGTGTTGCCCGTATCGTTAACTGTTTCAATTGACGATGCGTCAGTGGTGCATCGGTCGCGATAACGATGATAAAGGATCCGTCTCTGCCCAGTTTCGGTGGAGAACCTGTAATCTCCTTACCGACGGGGACACCGTCAATGCGTAATTGGGAACGACGACCGCCGTTGGAATTAACGAGGACCCCGACTGTCCATCCGCCTTGTTCTTCGGGGAGGACACGGGAGGCGGTGCCGATACCGGCTTTAAACCCATAGCACCGCATACCCGTTCCACCCCCAACGCAACCTTCGGCGACAGGACCGCTCGTCGCATTTTCAATGGCTTCAATGGCGTGTTCGGGTGTGACGTGGAGACCGCTGATGTCGTTCAAACCGCCATCGTAGCATTCTGCTACAATCGGTAGGACGATGTTATTGTTCGGGTATCGGTTCACAATATAACGCACAACACCGTCATGGACAGCACCAACACTGAGGGTATTTGTGAGTAAGATAGGAGATTCGACCCATCCGGCTTGGTTTATGCGGGCGATACCGGTTGCTTCACCGTTGCCGTGAATGGTGTGTGCTGCGCCGAACAGACGTGCTGTCCAGATATCGTCGCTTGGAAGAATGGCAGTCACACCGGTGCGAATTGTGTCGCCTTCGTTCAGGGTGACGTGTCCTACTTTCACACCGGCTACATCGGTAATAGCGTTGTGTGGACCCGTTGGGATAGTTCCAATCTGGATGCCGATGTCGCGGGCACGAGCGCGAGTCTCTGAATCTGCGGATTCAGCGTTTGTGCTGTATAGGAAACATGCGAAGAAAGTGCTTGTAAGAAGGACAAAAATCAACATTTTCATGCCACTTGATGGCGCGATGCTTTGTGTTTTTTTAGGGAGTATTTGCATTTTCTAATTGATTCCTGTAAATTTTGCGAATTCGGTTAAAAATAGCAACATAAGTTGGTGAACGATAATCCGGATAGCTCCATTCCCAAGATTGAAAGGTTTTGCGATAGAAACGGAGTGTAATTTCGGCATAAATGCCGTCGCGGAGATAGATACGATGCGCGTAGTCTTTGGGTGACGCGAGGA